>JBNKOV010000055.1:0-14064 GCA_050294955.1 Holophagae bacterium | reverse complement strand
ATTTCAAATCCTTGGTCGATTTACTAATACTATTCAAAACGTACCTCTTATCAGTCATTTTCAGGTTGAGGTTCCCGAAGAAATTCGTGGTCGTGTGTTTGGGTTTTTCTATGCAGCTGTCTACCTTACATGCCCAATTGCTTTATGGGTTTTCAGTTTATTGCTGAAGTATGTGAATTGGTTCCTTTTGCCTATTGGAGTTGGCGCTTGCGTAATGGTCGTGGCCGGAGTGATGAGCCGCTCTGAGCATATGAAGACATTTTTTGAAGGCCTGGGAAGGGATTTCTGAAATGACGTCATGGTTTTGAGTTTTTGGTTTTCGCGGGTTCTTTGGGCGTTGCTTTACGAAAATAAATTGAACCTGAATCGAACCGATCTCATCTTCTCCCTGGCCCTTGCCTTCCCGCTTTTGTATAATGGAAGCCCCTGTCGAGGAAATCGGCATTGCTGGGGTGAGAGGTTTTGAACATGAGGCTCTTTATTTTGTTATTTGTATTTTGTGCGCCATTAGTTGCACAACAATTGGTCATTCCAGAAGAACTTACCCCGAGCCAGAAGCGGGTCTACCGCAAAATAACCGAGGCGGTCTCGGCTCCTTGTTGTTCAAACGCCATTCCCATTGCATATCATGAGAGTGGCATGGCTTTACAGGTCAAAGACTATGTGCTCCACGCTCTTCTAAAAGGAGAGGGGGAAAAAACGATTATGGAGGATTTAGCTAAAATGAAGCTAGGCCCCGATAACCGGCCATTGATCTTTGCGGTTCCCGACAAAAATATTTTGGGGTGGTTGATATGGTTTACTCCTCTTATTGCCACTTTGCTCGGTCTTATGTGTATTTATCTTTTCAGAGGCTCTTCGCAAAAGAGGCCTCAGATGAGCAACGAAGATCTTATTGAAACATACAGGAGTTATATCAAAGCAAGGTTAGATTCTGGAAAGGCTTGAGCCATGAAATTTACAGAAACTGAAACACATCATAACCAGGGTCTCACTGTTGGTGCGGCAGGCAGATCTGGCCCTTGCCAAAAGGCCACGAAAAAAATAGTGGCTCTGCAATTAAATGAGAAAGAATATGCTGCCCTTCGATATCTGGGTGGAGTGGATGGGCTTAAAGCGCTGCTTTGCCCAGTGGGACTTTGCATTAATTGTCGTAAAAAGCCCTCTTTCACTGGTTCATCGTTGGATAGCCTGTGCGAAGCGTGTAATATTAAAGCTTGTTAGCCAGACAATATCAATTATCTGGAACTTCCAAATGATGCGCCAACGTTTTGCCTGATGTGAGATCGACAACCTTTATCTCAACCAAACTTGCGTCATCTCTTACTTGGATGTTCATGTGTAGTGATTCTGAAATACTTTGGGACGGCCAATTCCCTTGCTGTTTTCTTTTAAAGATTTCACCTGTAAAAATCTGTTCCCCTATCAGCTGATTGGACGTATCCCATGCAGTGAGGCTGACAGCATAACTCGCGCGACGTTTTTTCCAGCCAAACCAAGACCAGTGCATCCAATTTGAACTCATTTTAAAATTGACCTGAATGCTTTGTGACAAATGGATTTCCGCCTTTGCTTCTTCTAAAGTGACTTTCTTGCGCTGTGGATAATAGCCATCCAGGTTAAAAGCCATGCGACCGGCGCCCTTCAAAGAAACCTTCAGATAGCGAAACCTGTTTCTGTGGCTGTTTGAATAATATCGAACAAGGTAATAATGGCCGGATTTTAGGATTGTTTTTTCAAGAGTTTCAGCAATCTTTCGATAGCTTATTTTGAAATATGTACCCGAAGTGGAGGCTGCCAGGTTTGCGCCAGCATCCGAAAAATAACTGGCCCTTCTTTTTGAGCGGTCACTTAGACTAGAACCAAGGGGCTCTCCAAAATGGTCGATGCTTCTTGCAAGGCTGATTGTGTTAATGGCCACTTTTTGGTACATACAAACGGTTTGAATGTCTCTCAATGTCATGATGTCTTCTCGGTCAACATCGGTTTCAAGGCCCTCACGGGTTGGAGTTCTCCAATTCTCCGAAATAAGAACCAGATCCTTCTTTCCAGAGTATGCCCCAAGGTAGCGAACAAATTGGCCCAGTACTTCCAGCTCATAGCGGTAGTGATTGCTGATAAAACCCCTATAGAGCCGATCATCCTGGTCTTTTTCATATAATTGATTTTCGGATTCAGAAGAGGGCAGCGGCGAGCCTGGTTTGCCGTAGCTTCTAAGTTTATTGTTTTTAAAAAAAAGTTCTGCTCTGTCTATGGCGTCAAATATTTTTTCCTGGTCAGAGGTGAACGGCAGAAACTCTATGATTCCATTACTGTAGAGAGCCAGGCCCAATTCACCTCTCCCACTATAGCGGGTCTGAACGTATTCGCGCAGTTGAGGAAATACACGGCTCATCATTGGGTATGAAGTATTTTTTAAATCTAGGAGTAACATGATCCTGGGTTGTCTAGATACGTGGGTTGACTCTTCCTGTGGAACTACTTCTTCTAAATGGGATATCTGTTGGATTTTCCCGTCTTCTTTAACTACAAAATCTTCCTTGTTCAGCCCTGTAATATGCTCTCCGCCAATGCCTTGGACTTTCACTTCCAATTCCACCAGGTTAACCTGTAGAGATTCCTGGTGGCTTTGGCCCGATGCAATAGGAAAGACCAGTAAGGTTGAAAAAAATAGCCAGGTTAATCCCATTCTCAGACTCCTATAAATTCTTCCTTCTCGAAAATGGAGCAAATAACACGCCAGTGGCTCAATGTGGCGCGCCAAAATGAAGCCGTTCACCAAATTATTGCATAATTGCATTAAAGTGAGGGACTTGTTTTGGGGAATACAGCCGGGTTTTTCTTTTAGGCTTACTCATTTTAGTTTTATTTGGACTGAAATTGTCCTCTAATGCGGTCATACTTGTCAGGAACCTGTTTGCTTGAAATTCAGTTCTCGTATCGCAAAGTCTTCATCTTCATTGAGCATGATTGCGAAGATTCGCCCATTGGTACTGTACAAATTTCCTCCCTGTCCACAGGTAAATTTAAAGTTTGACAGAGTTTCGCCTAAGTTGTTCACCAGAATTCCTTCAATGTGCGCTTCATTAGGGGATCTGGAAAAGACCAGAACGCCTTTGTCTTTAAGGGGGAGAAGATGGGTGTAAAACGGCTTTTTCTCTGGGAAGGAAAGGCGCACATAGCCATTCTTTAATCCATCTGAAATCCAGCGAACGCGCTTGTATTCAGCTTCATCCTCGCTGCTTATTTCTTTTTGGAGAAGTTTAAGGGAGACTTTGCTTATTAACTTTCCCTTCAGATCGTAGATTTCAAACGATGGGGATTCTCCGGTTCCCGCAAGGATTTGACCGGTCTCCGGGCTGTAATGCACTGTTAATCTCGGGCTATAGGCATTGACATTTAACCCTCCAAAGCCGCCGTCCTTACCAGCTCTCGCCTTATACGTGTTTTCAGAGGTTGATAGGATAGATTTTGAAAGATTGCCCTGATCATCGTAAAGTTCAACATCTCTTTTGGGAATATTGCCCCACTTCTGTTGGTAAACAAGGTATTGACCGTCCGGAGTTACTTTAAAATATTCCGTACGACCAGGAGGGACCATGGCTTTAACACTTCCTGCAAATTGACCATCTTTGAAAATGTTCACCAACCCGCTGCCACCATCGAAGACAAGTAAATCATTATTTCGAACGCTCAAATATGCCTGCGGCCCAGCCATTGAGCTGAACTGAAACTCACCTGGACCTTGGCCAGCTTTACCAATTGTTCCGAGGAATTGACCTTTCTTGTCCCAATAAAACACCGTTTTGGCGACCGTGTCCACCACGTAAATTTGGCCCTTATCATCTACAGAAATATCAAATGGTTGTTGAAGAAAGAAATCCGATGCTCCAGAAACCGGATTTAGTTCAAGGATAGGCGTCGGAGTCAGGGTGTTGGCCGATAACATGGCGATAAAGACGACTGATGGAGCTGTGAGCATCTAATCCTCCAAATGGAACAGTTGAACCGATTGAGTGTTGGCCGCGCCCACCGGAGAAACTATCCGGTAGCACCATTATACTGGAAAAGATAATTTGGACAAACCACTCCCCGATTTCAAACCTGAGCAATCATGTCGACCCTCTTAGGCGCCGAGGTCAACTTTTCGAAGCTCTCAGAAATTGAACGGGCTTTATCCGGGTTTCTGGTACAATCAACAGGCTAGAATTTGATCTAGGAAAGTGAAGTCATAAGCATGGATAAAAAACGCAGAAGCCGGATTCTCTCTCTAGCCATTCCCATCATTGGCGGCATGGTGTCTCAAAATATCCTGAACCTGGTGGATACCTACATGGTAGGCCATTTGGGAAATGCTGCGCTTGGCGCGGTTGGCCTGGGCGGTTTCGCCAATTTTATGTGTCAGGCGCTCATTCTAGGTATTTCTGTCGGTGTTCAGGCTACTGCAGCGCGTAGAAAGGGCGAGGGTCGGATAGATGAAATGGCGGCTCCTCTCAATGCAGGGCTTTTGGTAACGCTTATTACTGGGATCGTCTTTTCCTTGGCCCTTTTTTTTCTCGTTCCCCGGTTCTACCATATTCTAAATGACGACCCAGATGTTATAGCGCAAGGAGTCCCATATCTCCAGGCCCGAGTGGCAGCTATTATGTTTGTTGGGATGAACTTTTCGTTTCGAGGTTATTGGAATGCGATAGATCTTTCTCGCCTCTACATGATGACTCTCATGATCATGCATTTTGTCAATATTCTGTTGAATTATGTGTTCATTTTTGGGAAATTCGGGGCTCCAGAGCTGGGGGCTCTAGGGGCCGGCATTGGCACTTCAGCATCAACAGCTCTTGGAACTTGTATTTATTTTTATCTAGGCTTTAAACATGCCCGAGCTAATGGTTTTCTGCATTCCCTGCCTTCACTTCAGGGGGTGAAAGATCTGGTTAGACTTTCCATTCCCAGCAGCATACAGCAGCTCTTTTTTAGCGGTGGTTTTGTGGTAACCTATATTATCATCGGTAAAATAGGTACGGCTCAACTGGCTGCGGCCAACGTTTTGATAAACATAACTCTTGTCGCCATCTTGCCTGCTATTGCCTTGGGAATGGCTGCCGCAACTCTAGTTGGTCAGGCATTGGGGCGGGGCGAACCTGAAGACGCTTATCAATGGGGATGGGACGTGGTCCGAATCGGAGTTGTTGGTATTGGCGTTCTTGGATTTGTCATGCTGCTTTTTCCGGCTGCCTTGTTGACGCCATTCATCAAAGATCCCAATGCTGTCGAACTGGGAATCTTGCCCATGCGAATGGTAGGGGCAGGTATTGCTCTTGACGCCATGGGTCTTATTCTTATGAACGCTTTGTTAGGTGCTGGCGCTACTTTCTGGGTTATGAAAGTCTCTCTATTCATGCAGTGGATTGTCTTTTTACCACTTGCATGGTTTTTCGGCCCGTTTTTGGGTATGGGTTTGAATGCAATCTGGCTTCTTCAGATCGGTTATCGGGGTGTGCAAGCCATTATTTTCGCTTGGCTTTGGCGTGGCGGCAAATGGAAGGATATAAAAGTCTAAAAAAAATGGGAAAGTTGCACAACAGCTACTTTCCCATTTTTATTGATAACCTTTTTGGGATAATCAATCTTCTCTTCCTGTGTTGAAGTCGCCATGTACCCAGATGCGCTTCATCCACTTTGAAAATTTTTCCATATCCACTAAATAGGCTTTGTATTGTTCGTCTTTCCAAACCCCATACTCTTCCTTTGGGTTTTCACACCGCCTCACCTGATAACGGATCTGGTGGGTTGAGAATGGGATTTTTTCACAAACGTCTGTGAGATAGAACCGGCCTTCCTGGCTAAGAAGAGTGTTTCCATCCCAGTTCTTTTCTACATTTTGGATTTTTGGCAGTCTATGGGCGCGATAGTAGGGTGCGAACTTCTTCATTCTCACCTGCCAGTGGGTCCACGTTTTGCGAATACCCATGGCGTCCCAGGGATTTTGCCCCATTTTCTCCAGTACTCGGGCTTCCTTTTTGAATTCACTGGAGTGAACTTGTAGCTTTTGGGCTACATCCTTTAAGAAGAAAATACCTTCTTGATTTAGCATTTCCTCTTCTGACCACTCTGGTTTCACGCTGAGTAGGCGCATCTCGTCATCGTTGAAGATTTTTTCCACATCAGGGGCTTCGCTTGCCCGATCTATGGTTCCCGCTTGTCCGTTTGTCATGATATTCCCCCTTCAAACGAATTCTACCTGATATCTTACATTATCTTCTCGATTTTAACAAACAAACTTTTTTGATAGAATTTCCCAAAATGAATGAGCGGTGGGTTTTGTAATGAGGTTTGAGTCCCAAAGAGCATAGAAATTCATGACGATGGACCAGGTTAATCATCTTTTATCTTGCTTGGAATAATGCTATTAGCTTAGAGTTTGCCGTGCTCACCTGACTTGGCTCTGTATCTTGCTAGCTTGCAAAAAAATTTACATCAAAAAAAGATCACCCTATGAGGCATTTTTGGGAAAAGGCTCTAAATTTTTATGTGAAGACCAAATCTAGTAGGAGTCACTTAGAAATAAGAAGTCTTTAGTTTAAATGTATATAGGATTTTCGGGTAAAAATTGAATTTGCAAGATTAAGAGATGAATCGCTTGTCATAAGGGCGGTCAAATTTGGTTTGTCGATTGAATATTATGCATGGAATCATATGTTTAAGCAATAGGCTTCTCATTTTGTGGTGTTGCTGTATTTTTAGTTTAGGTAAAATAGAGAAAAGGCGGAAAAGAGATCGGCTCTTTTCCGCCTTTTGTATTTTTTCAACCCTGAGATTAGAACCGCAAAAAATCAAAATTGAACAGATACGCCTACAGGCACTTTACGCGCTAGGATCGGGCCAAGCCCTGCTGGGCGTCAAAAAGCTATTTAGACTTCGTTAGCAAGATCAGTTCTAAGTAAAAACGGTCCGAGTTGTGGCGAAAGCCCAGCTCAAAATTTTAGCTTTCTCTTTTCCTTCGTTTCTTTTTTTCTCTTGACTTGGGGTGTCATTTTTGACAAGTTGAAGGGATGGGAAACCTAGGTGAGTCCTTTGGGACGAAAATTGATGGCGGTCGCTCCCTTAGACAATCTGTGAATGAGTCAATTTTTTCCTAAGTACAAAAATTCCCCTTGCTTGAGCTTGTGGGATGGGCAAGAATAGGCTGAACTATATCCAGGGGACATACTTTGATTATCAAATGTATGGATTCATTTAAATCGGATCTTCCAGAACATTTCTTGCCTATTGGACTATTGTTGGGTATTTTCAGTAGTTTACGGTTTCAAATCTCATTGGACTCCGTAGGAGCCACGCTTTTTTTGGTTGTTCTGCTGGGTGCTGGGCTGTGGTTGAAATCTAAAATATCGGTCCATCTCTTTTTTCTGGTTTTCGCCTCCGTCTACACAGGAAATATCGTTACATCTCAAGGTTTAGAGCGGACAAAGGCTCGTCTTCCCAAGCCCCAAGATTTAAATCGCAGCTATAAAATTCAAGCAAGGGCCTTGAGGCAGTGGGAGACGAAATATGGGACTGCCGTCAGTGTTGACAATATTCGCATCTTAAACCCTACAAGTGTTTCCTGGGAGTTGGATCGTCTCACACTTTACATGCCTGCGAATGAGCAACAAGTAGCGCGTCATACAGAAATTACAGCCTGGGTGCGGTTGAAAAGACGTTGGCAAGCAAAACCAGCACCCTTCCCCATGCAAGATTTCCAAAACACCTATTTCCCCAACATTGTAGGGAGTGTTAAAAGCCTGGATTTGATAGAAATGGAGACCACTCCCCTGATTGTGGACACCAATTTAAACAAAGAGAATCGAGAGCTGATTGATATCTTTATTAAAGGATCTCCATCCTTCATCTGGCGTGAGCGTCTTGCTCCTTTTGGTTTGGGCCATCTACTTGCCATTTCGGGACTTCATTGCATTTTTCTTTACTTCATTATCCAGCTGGTCATTTGGCCACTAAGGAAGCCGGTTCTTCGATTCATCTTTACGGCGGCAGGTCTGCTTCTTTTTGCCAATTGGGTGGGGTGGTCCGCCTCTGTGACCCGAGCTTCTCTCATGATGATCATCTGGCATTTGTTGCCCCAGTTGGGCAGGCCAAGATCTTGGATGCGTATTTGGACGGGGTTGATGTTAATCGCACTTATTTCCAATCCCATGTACCTATTCATGCGGGGGTTCTGGTATAGTTTTGCGGCCAGCCTGGGATTAATCCTGGGTAGCAGGTTTGCTACGCCATCGCCATTGGATCATCCTCTGCTTCTGAGATTGCGGCCTATATTGCCCATACTCTCCGCCCAACTCTTCGTAACTCCCATCAATTTGATGTTCACAACCCACTCTGCTTTTACGAGCTTATTTTGGAATATTCTGGGATTATTGTTTCTAATCATAATCCTCCTTCTACTGGCGCTTTGTCTCATCTCTCTTGCGATTCCCGCTCTAGCGTTTCTTCCCAATGGGCTGGAACGGATGTTGAGTGGAGGAGCCGAAGTCTTTCGAGGTTATGATGGTTTGTGGGAGTTGATTCGCTTTCCCTTTCCTCCCTCCGTGGTGGTTCTTGTCTTATTATCCATGACCCTTTGCCTTAAATTTGGCGCCAAAGAACTTCGCTGGTATGCGACCATTGCCGTTCTCTGCCTTTTGCTGATGTTCAACAAACCTTTAGAAGGTGAACGTCTTGTCATGTTGGATATTGGACAGGGCCTGTGCATATTATATGTGAGCCCTGAAGGAGAGGGTTGGCTGTTTGACGCTGGAGGCCAATTGCCGCACGGCATGTCCCTGAAACGTATTGCACGCCTTATGGGAGCCGTCCATATTAGAACTGCTTTTATCTCTCACTTGAATTATGATCACTACAGCTTTTTGGAGACATTGTCGTCTCCAATAGTAGTCTACGCCCCAGAGGGTCGAATAGGAGAGTTTAGAGGCAATGACCTGTTTGCGCCATTCTCTATTGTGCCAGTTCAAAAAGGTTATATCTTTAATTTAAACAAGATAAAAGGAACTGTCCTTTGGCCCGAATCGGGACTTGATTATCCTAACAGTAATGAAGAAAGCCTGGTTATCGAGCTAAAAGGGGAATCATGGACATTACTAATAACAGGAGACGCAGGTGTTTGGATGGAAAAACGACTTAAGGATTTTCAGCCAGAAGGGACTGGAATCCTCCAAGTGGGGCACCACGGCAGTAAAAGCGGCACGAGCTTGAGTTTCCTCAACAGCTGGAAACCTGAATACGCTTTGATTTCCTGTGGTCGGGAAAACCGATTTGGCCACCCTCATCCCAATGTAACCGAAAACCTAAAAAGTGCGAATAGCACCGTATTGAGTACTGATAAATTGGGCTCTATAGTTATCATAGAGGGAGACCAACTGGTTTTAAAGCCTTTCTGAAGAGGTGGATCCCGTCCAGGAAAGACGGGATCCGGGTTGTTTGGCGCTGTCCAGGAAAGACAGAGCCAGGGAATTACAACTTTCTAAATCGGGCAACCTGTTGGAGCACGCTTTTGGGCGCTGTACCGCCTTCAACATAGCGGTTGGCGACAGATGCTTTGAAATCAAGGACAAAGTCCTTATCCAGCTCTGGGAATGAACCAGCAATTCTCGACGGATGGGCGGCCAATAGGTTCAATTCCTCGGCCTCAAGCTCGGAAACAAAAGCGCCAACCCTTTCGTGCGCCTCGCGAAAGGGAACACCCTTACGAGCGAGAGCGTCGGCTAGATCTGTGGCCAGCATGTCCCCGTCTAACCTCATAGCAAGTTTTTTGGGGAAAAACGTTGCAGATTCAATAGCTTCACGAAAAACTCTAATGATAAGCAGGGTTTGGTCCAAAGCATCAAATAAGGGTTCTTTATCTTCCTGTAGATCTTTGGCATAGGTTAGTGGAAGACCTTTGGTAAGGGAGAGAAGTGTTGTGTTGGCGCCGATAATCCTGGCAGCTTTACCTCGAACTAGCTCCATGGCGTCGGGATTTCGCTTTTGCGGCATCATAGAAGAGCCTGTAGACCACTGACCCGAAAATCGGACATAGCCGAACGCAGGGTTGGCCCAAATAATCAGCTGTTCAGCATATCGGGATAGGTGGCATGCGAGAATCGCGCATGCGCCAACGGTTTCCTGACAAAAATCGCGATCACTCACCGCATCAATGCTATTGGGCAGCACCCCGTCGAAACCCAGATCCTCAGCAAGAGCTTTGCGATTTACTGGAAAACCCGAGCCCGCCATTGCGCCAGCCCCCAAAGGACAGCGGTTTGCGCGTTTCTGGCAATCCAGTAATCGCTCCCAATCTCGTTCCAAAGCGGCTGCAAGTGAGCAGAGGTAATGTCCGAGGGTAATGGGTAGCGCAGGTTGAAGATGGGTGGTTCCGGCCATAAGGGCATCTGCATGGATTTCCGCCAGGTCTGCCAATGTATGAATAAGTAAAGAGATTTCTCTGCAAAGAGTTGAAATTTGTTGGGCAGTGTATAACCGTAGGTCGCTTACAACCTGATCATTACGGCTTCGGCCGGTATGAATTCTCGCGCCGGTTGGACCCAGCTCCTCCGTTAAAAGCCTTTCGACAAGAGTATGGACATCCTCATCTCCCGGTAGAATCTCGAACTCGCCCTGTTCGAACATCTCCAGGATGTCATTCAGCCGCGAGACTACCTGGCTGGTTTCTCCATCAGTAAAAACTTCCAAGCGGTTTAATTCTTTTGCCCAGGCCCGGTTTACAGCAACGTCAAAAGGAAGGAGCCTGATATCGAAAGGCAGCGAGCGATTAATCTGGTCCATCAAAGCTGTTGGCGATTCTGGAACACGGCCTTTGTAAAGCTTCATTCGTTCTCCTCCCAGGTGTAACTCCCTCAGCGGGAAACGTCAGGTTTTAAAGACTGGCGTTTCCCCCGAGGGGTTGGTCCTAATCTCGTTTGAATCTTGAGTAGTTGGGCGCCTTATAACCGGCCATTGTTTCGCCTTCGTCCATCTCAATTAAGGTTCGCACTTTAATGGGTAGGCCATACAAGTTGATAAAGCCTTCCGCATCGCTCTGGTCATACACATCATCTTGACCGAACGTAGCCAGCTCTTCCCGGTACAGAGAATAGGGTGAGCGCCGACCCATTACAAGCACATTGCCTTTGTACAGCATGAGGCGGGCTTCACCGGTTACATTGTGCTGGGTTTCCCCCATAAAGGCGTCCAATGCTTCCCGTAAGGGAGTGAAATATCGACCGTTATAAACCAACTCTGCATACTTTGGAGCTAGTTGTTCCTTGAAGTGCAAGGTCTCCCCATCTAGAACCAGGGATTCAATTTCATGGTGCGCTTTATAAAGAATGGTTCCCCCAGGCGTCTCATAGACACCCCGGGATTTCATGCCCACCAGGCGGTTTTCTACAATGTCTTCACGGCCCACACCATGGATGCGGCCAAGCTCATTGAGCTCTTCCAGCAGAGGCACTGGGTCGTAAGTTACACCGTTAATGGATTTTGGTACGCCATTTTCGAAACCAATTGTAATGGTGGCTCCCTCGTCCGGAGCTTCCCAGGGCGGGTTGATTTTGCCGAAAACCCCATTGGGAGCATTTTGCCAGGGATTTTCCAACTCGCCGCCTTCACTGGAGAGATGCCATATATTCTCATCGTGGCTGTAAATACCCTTTTCCTTTATCTGGAGCGGGATATTCCGTTCCAGAGCGTAGGCAATGCAATCTTCTCTACTCCGCAAATCCCACTCGCGCCAGGGTGCAATAACATGGATTTTGGGGTTGAAAGCTTTGAAGCCCAACTCAAAGCGAACCTGGTCATTTCCTTTGCCTGTACAGCCATGAGCCACGGCGTCCGCTCCTTCCCTTTCAACCAAATCCATCATCTTCTTGGCAATTAGGGGCCGGGCGATACTTGTGCCAAGCAGGTAACGACTCTCATAAATCGCTCCGGATTGCATCATGGGAAATAGATAATCCGTACACAGCTCTTCACGCAGATCTTCAATTACGAATTTCGAGGCGCCAGAATTCATGGCCTTTTTTTCCAGCCCGTCCACCTCTTCAAGAGATTGGCCGACATTCGCTGTGTAGGCAATCACTTCGCAGTTATAGTTTTCTTTTATCCAGGGAATGATGACTGAAGTGTCCAGTCCACCTGAATAGGCCAGCACCGCTTTTTTTACTTGAGGTCTACTCATATCGCCTCTCCTTCACAAAGACTCCCATGGTGGTTCATAGAACCCGAGGGAAGACGCCAGGGTCTAACCCCGGGTTCGAGAGACTCATCATACTATACTATTCTCTTCATATTGTCTGCAATTATTCCGTATTTGTTGCATTTTATGCTGTTTTTGAGTCTGGCTTCTGCATAATATGCGGTTGTGCTGAGGTTATCGCCATATAAGTAAGGGCGGCCACTTCATCGGGGAGGGAGGCGTCTTTCTGGAAAGTTGTTCGTCCAGCTCATGGAGTTGAAGCAGGCGGATTTCCTGACCTGGAGAAAGAGGCATGCTGGCCAGGTCTTCTGGGAAGCTGTCGCCCACAACCCATACGGAACCTCCGTTTGAGAGCACGCGACGGACAAAGGCAATGAATTGGAGATCGGGATTCAGTGCGCCCAGAGTGGAGATGATCAAAATATTGGGAACGGTTAATCTGGGAGGAATTTCATTGGGCAGCAATTTCAGGCCATCCTTTAAAATGAGAGGTCCAGGTTCCATGGCGACAATGACGGGACTTAATTCCCAGTTCCAGGCCTGTGAAAAGGTTAGAATCGCTTTGAGCAAAGCCGGGTGATCCCCAGGTGCGAGCGTCAGGGTAAGGGTGGGAGGGAGTTCCTTGGAGGGAAGAACCGACGGCTGGCCTGAACTAGAATGGGCTTGAATTGAAAGAAGGCTCAGAAAAAAACATCGCCAAAAGAGGCGAGCATGTATCTGTAAAATGGAGGGGCCGTCCAAACCAAGATGCTTAAAATTGCAGTCCATGAAATCCACCTCTGGTTGGGACTTGGTTTTGTGGGCCTATTTTACTCAAAATCAGGGCTTCAATGGGGCTTTTTCTCATTTATAAACTTGTCGATTTCCAAAAAAGCTCTGGATCTTAGCAGACCAACTCCCTAAAATTTAACACGATAAAGAAGCAGAGCCCAGTCCCATCCTAAGCTTTTGGGAAATTTGATGGGTTAATTGTGAGAAAGATTCTTGTATCCTCAATGATGAGAGACATCACAGAAAATGGGCTGTGATGTATGGCAAAATGAGGAATGCGTCCACTGCGCGGCTGTAAATCATATTGGGGTTGGTCTGGTGACTGGAGATATGCGACAATAGGG
Organism: Holophagae bacterium; assembly: GCA_050294955.1. Classification (GTDB taxonomy): domain Bacteria; phylum Acidobacteriota; class Holophagae; order Acanthopleuribacterales; family Acanthopleuribacteraceae; genus JBNKOV01. The sequence goes on along the minus strand of JBNKOV010000055.1, from coordinate 723 downwards.
GTTCCTAAAATTAGGCATGGAGCGTTGGGATCATGGAAAGAAAAGACGACTCAATTCTATTAAATCAATTAATGGTGGGCCTTCAGCAAGAGGCAGGAGAAGGTTTTCAGATCGAGCGTGTTCTGGATTTGTCGCCGATCATGTCTGAAGTCAAGGTTTTCGATCAGGCCTCTAAAAGGCATTTCTGCGCCCGTATTTATCGTTCAGGAGAGCATTCCGAGTTCTTGAAAAAGGCTTGGGCCTTAAGTGATTCGAGTCCAAAGAGCCAACCGCGAAAACTGCCTCAGCCATCCTATGGCATCAAGGCCATGGGTAAGCTCCTGGCTCATATTGGCGCTTTCATCCCCGGCATGGGTCTTGGCGTCTACCTTTCCCATCTGGAAATCTGTTCTGAGGCCTACACGGTGCGTTTGGCAATTCATCTTGTAAAAACCCTTCAATTGCTGGAGTCTCAAAAATGTGAGCATCATAATATCACTCCCTCTAACATCGTGATCTCCAAAGAGGGCCGCATCCATCTGAAAAATGCAGGACTTTATCATTTTGAGAAATCGGTTTCCACCAAAATGGGCCTTTTCGAATTGGAGGATATCCGATATATAGCACCGGAAGTCATCCAGGGCCAAGAGCCTACAGCTTCATCCGATATTTACCAGGTTGGTTTGATCCTATTCGAGATGGTAGCAGGCATGCCACCGTTTAACGGTGGTTACGATGCAGTAA
>JBNKOV010000054.1:0-14068 GCA_050294955.1 Holophagae bacterium | reverse complement strand
CCAGAGCCACCACGTGTTCATTGGTGTGTTCGGTCATCACGCCGTAGCCCAAACGCCCCAAGATAATGGCTTCGGACTCCTTAATGGGCCGTGAGGACGCGCCGATGTCGCAGAGATTATTGCGCAAGCCCTTGAAGCCGGTTGAAGAACCGTGGGCCTGGATTCGTATAAATTTCTTGCCCTCGCCGTTGGGGAAATCGGCCATGATATCCACTTCAACGGGGCTCTCGCCTTGAATGGGTTCTACGGATAAGGCGCCCATATCCAGTAGGAAGCGTTCCGCCAGCTTGGGTATGAGCGAAGCGCCCAGGGTATTGGACCCATGGATGGTAAGAATATTCTGGGGCTCAACCTCGACGGGAATCGCCAACTTTTCGCGTTCCTTGTTTTGCATTTGATAGGCCGCAAAGCCAGCAGCAGCCAGTAAAACGACGCCAAAAACCGACATCATCCAGAACCCGAAACGGTTTCCGAGTTTCTTCCCGGTTTTTGGATCTACGGTTTTCCATTTTGAGCCGGACATGGTGTTACCTCCACACTAATTTCCCAACGGCGTCATGATGCCCGATAAAATTTGAGAACGCATGAGGCAACCATGGTAATTAAGTCAGAAGGCCGGCCACGGACCGGATCTCTATTAGAATGAGGAAGGCGCGAGCAATGCTTTAATTTAATGCCTGTAACTTGCTGCAAAAAGAGGCCATATCCAATTCCTGCAAGAGTTCTTGCGCCGAGAGCTGGGCGCCCGCAGGAGCAAACCCGAGGGATGCCGCCATTTCTCCCACAATGGATTGCGGCGTGCGGCCCGCCTCGCGCAACATGGCGATGGAGTGGGCGTTGTCCCGTTTGGCTAGCCGCCGTCCGTTCTCATCCAGCACCAGGGGCATGTGCCAGAATTGCGGGATTTCAAAACCCAAAGCCTTAAAAAGCGCGATCTGGCGCGGGGTGGATTCCAGGAGGTCGGCGCCGCGAACCACGTCGGTGATTCCCATGAGGATGTCGTCCACCACCACGGCCAGTTGATAGGCCGCGATGTTGTCTGTGCGAAACAGCACGAAGTCGCCCACGTCGCGGGCCATATGCTGTTGAAAAGGACCGGCGATGCGGTCGTTGAAGGCCACGACTTCGGGCTGGACCAGGAACCGCCAGGCCGCCTTACGGCCATTTTGCGAAAGGTCTGGGTTGTAGGGGGTTTTGGGGGCGTCTCGGCAGATGCCTGGGTAGACGTTGTTCTTGCCATCACCGTGATGGGGCGCGCTTGCCGCCATGGCGATGTCTTTTCTGGAGCAGAAGCAAGGGTAAATGAGGTGGTTCTGGTCCAGCAGGCGCAGGGCCTCGTGGTAGAGATACACCCGCTCGGATTGGCGATAGGGAGCGAGGGGGCCTTGAGGGCCTTCGTCCCAGTCGATGCCCAGCCAGCGGAGGTCGTCGATTAGTTGCGTCGCGCTGCCCTTGCGGACCCTGGGCGTATCCAGATCTTCCATGCGCATGACGAACTGGCCGCCGGCGAGCCGGGCCTGAAGCCACGCGAGAAGAGCCGTTCTCAGGTTGCCCATGTGAAGCGGGCCGGTGGGACTGGGAGCGTAACGACCCCGAACGCCGTCTCGCTTAAGTTCCTGCGCGCGAGCCGCCAATCGTTCGAATGATTCCGTCATGGTCCTTGTCCGTGAAAGTGAAAGGGGTCCTTTTCAGGACCCCCGTGTGTTCTAGCGGAAGATGTCTTCCACGTTGGTAATGGTGATGTGGTCGGCGGAAATGCCGAGCTTGTAGTTTTGGATTACCTTGTCTTCGTCCAGGATTTCCTTATCCTTGTCGGCATCGTAGGAAATGGGGGAAGGCGCTTCGGCCACGATGGCGTCGCGCAAGCCCTTTGCATCCTTGGTGATGATGGCAATTTTCAGGTTGTCGGACTGGAGATACTTGCGCAGCACCCGGTTCACATCTTTGTGGGTCAGTTTCGCCAGACCGTCGCGGATATGCTGGGGGAACTCGCCAATGCCGTACCAGGCGCTGTCCAGGGCGTAGCCGAGCTGGCGATCCTGAGAGCCGGTGAGCACGTTTACGAACTTGGAGAGGTAGTTGCGGGTGGCTTCAAAGTCTTCTTCTGAAATGCCTTCCTTCACCAGTTTGTCCAGTTCGTATTTGGTGATTCTGAGTGCGAAATGACCTTTTTCCGGGGGCACGGGTCGAATCCAGATCTGGAAGATCTGCTGACGGCGTCCCAGGTTGGGGTCGGGATGGAATTGGAACATGCCTCTGGGGAAGTACTCGATATAGGCGTAGTCCCCGTAGTTCATGCCGCGAATTTCGCGAATGCGCTGGTAGAGGTAGCTGTTGGTTGAGCGGTGTTCGCCGAAGTAGGAGCGGATGAGCCACAGAGCGGCGAAGTCTTCGTGGGAGCGGTTGATGTCGATGGGGAAGCCGAGCGAAATGGCTGTTGCTCTGGTTTCCTTTTCAACGATCTGAACCTGAAGTCCCTTAATTTCAGCAGGGTCTGAAAGCGCTACTTTAGAAGGCTTGCCTTCAGGCAAGGCGCCCATGTCTTTTTTGATCTGGTTGACGAAGGCGTCGTCGAAGCCGCCTGCGAGGCCCAGGGTGAGGTTGGCGCGGTTGAAATGCTCAGCGTAGAACGCTTTCACGTCGTCGAGAGTCAGCTTTTCAACGGCTTCCACATGGCCCAGGTTCACGTGACCGTAGGGGTGTCCGTCGTAGATCATTTCATACAGCACTTCTTTGCCCAACTCTTCGTCGTTGTTGCCGCGAAGGCTGACCTTGATGCCGTTGATGATATTGGTCTTAACCCGAGAGAAGTCGTCTTCGGACCAGGCTGGGTTCAGGATCTGGTCGGAAATGACGTCGTAGAAAACGGCCAGGTTGTCCCGATGGACGGAACCGCCCAACACGGTCATTTCCTTGTCTACCTGATTGCCGAAACCGGCGGCCAGGGGGTACATGGCCTGTTGGATCTCTCTGTAGGTCATGGACTTGGAACCCGCGTCGGTGATCATGGAAGCGGTCAGATTGGCCAGACCTTCCTTGCCCGCAGGATCGTTGGCTGCGCCGAATTCGAACAGGAAGCGCAGGTTGATCAGCGGAGACTGGTTCTTCAGCAGATGGGTTTTGATGTTGGCCGTCTTGTTGCCGGACTGGAGATGGGCGTCTACAGAGCCTACGGGCTTTTCAGCTTCGGGCAAGTCGCCGTGTGACAGGGTGTTCACCACCATGCGCTTGTCGGTGAAGTAGCGGTTGGCCGCGTCTTTCAGGGTCTTGGGAGAGACCTTGTCGTACAGGGCGTAGGCCTTGTTAATGGTTTCGGGGTCGCGGTTGCGAGACACGAAACGGGCGAAGGCGCCGCCAATGTTTGCGGAAGAGTCGAGGCCGCTTGCGAAGGCGTACTTCTTGTTGGACTGGATTTCCTTCAGGCGCTTCTCAGAGATGAGTTCGGTGCGCAGGCGGGCCATTTCAGCTTGAATCTCGTCGCGGATGTACCAGGCGTCCGCCGGGTTTTTGAGCATGGCGCCAACGGTGAGCAGGTAGGGATCTTTGTGATCGGGGAAGTAGGCGAACAGCGCTTGCAGCTTCTGTTCTTTCACCACCAGTTTCTGGTAGAGCGGGGAGCTGCTGGAGAAGCCGATGTCGGCGATCAGGTCCATAGCGGCCATGTCGGTTTCGGTTTCAGAGGCGGCGGGGCCGTGGAAAGCGACCGTGAGCCAGGGCAGCGTGGGCGCATCCCAGGGGATATGCTCGTAAAGGGGACCGTTGGGCTCGGGCTCGGTGGGAATGTCGGCCTTGTAGTTGCCGCGCTTCCAATCGCCCCAGTACTTCTCAACCAGAGAGAAGACGTTGTTGGGCTCTACATCGCCCACCAGGATGACCGTAACATACTCAGGACGGTAGAACCGGTCGAAGAAGGTGAGACTGTAATCGTACATGTTGGGCATGTTTTCGATGTCTTGGATGAAGCCCATGGTGGTGTGCTTGTAGGTGTGTTTCTGATAAGCCAGGTTGCGCTGAGCTTCAATCAGTTTTTGAATGGGGTTGGCGTAGTTCTTGTTGTACTCGCCCAGAACCGCGCGGGCTTCCGTTTTGAAGTCTTCCACGGAGAATTTGAGGTTCTGGAAGCGGTCGCCTTCCAACTTGATCACGGTTTCCAGATCTTCCTTGGAGAAGGTGATGTGGTAGTTGGTGAAATCGTCGGTGGTGTAGGCGTTCTGGTCTGCGCCAGCGTTTTTCAGGATGTTGTTGTAAACATCTGCGGGGTACTTCTCGGTGCCGCGGAACATCATGTGTTCGAAGAAGTGAGCGAACCCTGAGCGCCCGGGCTCGACTTCGTTGCGGGATCCTGTTTGGACCGGAATCTGGATGGAAACCAGATTGGGATAATCGGTGGGGACCACGATTACCCGAAGCCCGTTGGGCAGATCTTTCATTTCGTATTTGTAGGGGAAAATCTTGTTCTCGTCACTGGCAAAGGTCATAGACACACATACCATAAAAAGCAGGCTGGTAGACAGCCGGTAAAATTGTTTCATGCTTAATCCTTCCGAATCTTCTGGTTGGACTTAACTCTCGGGCGCTATTGGCGGCGCTGCGCCGCGCCTCTTTTTGCGCCAGAAATCCGCGCTCGGCTTAAAAGAGGCGCTGGGGCCAACCTCTAAAAAGACCACGAATGGGGCGTTCCTGTCAACAGATTATTGACTCGTCAAATGTTTTTCGATGGCTTCATAGGCCTTGTTGAGGCCCTGGGTCAGCTCTTGGGCGACGCGCTCTTTTTCCGGATCATCGGAATGAAGATCGGGATGGTACTGGCGAACCAGTCTCCGCCAGGACTTTTTTACGGTGGCCAGGTCGGAACCATAGGGCGTTTCCAAACTGGCGTAATGTTGGGCCAGCTCATGATTGACGTGGCTTTGGGCGGTCTGATGACCCGCGTCTTGACGATGGAACTGTTCATCTCTTGTATAAGAATAACTTTCCGATTCGCCGGAAGCCCGCCAGGTATGCTGCTGATGGGGCGGTTTCACGCGAACCCGTTGTCCCATCTCCGCTCTGGCTATATCGAATAATCGCCTGAAAATGCTCATAAACCACCTTAAGGGCGCGACCCTGCACGTATTGTACCGGAATTGCGCCTCCCAGGGCAATCAAAGGGAGCGGGTCTCTTCTTTTATGGGTGTGGAAACAGACCAGTAGGACAGCTCGGGCGGCTTGACCGGCGGGATCCAAAAGTAGACCCAGATCAGGAATCCGTACATGCCCACCACCATGATGACTTCCAGGGCGCCCAGCAGGCTGTCTGCGCGCATGCGTTCCAACAGACTGAGATTATTGCTGTTTTTGGCTATTTTTAGAATCCAGGCCCCCAAGAGAATGCCGAAAAGGGTGATGTAGTTTCGGATGAACCGCGCCCTGATGGCCTGCAACAGCGAGATTTTGAAACGCGGTTCCAGCAGGTCGCCTGCGACCAGGGCGTTCCAGTTTTTTTCCGGCGAGTGGAGTTCGCGGGTGATGACGGGTCCTATGAAATTTTCTTCAATCATGCGGGTTCTATTGCGCCAGACGTCGAAAAACCGATAGCGCCTGGCTTCGAGATGGAGGAAGTGGAAGACCACCAGCATGCCCAGGATGACCGTGCCCTGTGATTGTGGGGAGCTGGTTCCGAAAGCGAAGGAAAGCAGGCCCATGGCGGAGATGACCGCCCAGTTGGAGGTGGTGTCCAGTCGCTGCCGCCAGGTGTTGGAGCGGCTGACCTCGCTGCGGTAGAAATGGGTCATGACCGTAATGTACTCGCTGCGAGTTAGCGGGTATTCTTCAAATTTCGGCTTCTCTTCTTCCGATAGAGGCATGGGCTATTCCACAATCAACTTGCCGTTTGAAACGGCCTGATGTCCTGGGAAGGAACAGATAAAGGCGTATTCGCCTCGGGCTGGCGCGGTAAAGCTGACTTTTGCGCTTTCTCCCGCTCCAACCAGTTTGGTATGGGCGATGACCATATCCTTGAGTGAAGAGGGTATGTATTGGTCATCGGCTGCGTTGGCGGCGGCCTGACCAAATCGGGCCAGATTGGTTCCTGGCTTCAGGATGACCAGATTATGCTTCATATGGGGAATTCGGCCTGTGTTCTTCAACTCAAGCGTGACGGTTGCGCCCGCCTTCACCCTGATGGTCTGCTTGCTGAACCGCAGGAGATCGTCGCATTCAATTGAAACAACCCCGGATTGTCCGGCCCAGGAATAAAGGGCGGCGACAGCGCCTAAAACAAAAATGAAGCGTTTCATGTGATTTCCTTGGAATAGTTGTGTTTAACCAGTCTGGCGGCAACCGCCGAATCCGGATGATTCGTACATTCAACTTAACATAGGCGCGGGCTTAAGGCAAGAACAGAGAATGTAATAGACGCCATTCCGCCCTCCGCACCTATTGGGTGGCGCGGTGGATGGGAGATTTGGAAGCCTTGGAATGGCCCGTTCTTGGGAACCGAAACCCGGTGAAGCTAGATCTTGTTTTTCAAGAACTGGCTGATGATGTCTTCGACGTCTTCCACCTTGCTGTCTACGTCTTCGGCGTCTCTGTCCAGGATGTCTTTGCCGGATGGGGGAATGTGGCTGAGTTCGGTTACATCGGGGACCAGCTTCTTGCGAATATATTCTGAGACGTCGATAAGCTGATGGCCTACTTTTTCCAATTTTTGTCTGATAATATCCTGGTACTGGTACATATCCACAATGCCGTCCAGGTTGATCTGGCCGTTTTCAGCGTAGCTGATGATTTCTTCGGCCATTTCCATTAACTCGTCTCGTGAAATATCGTTATCCTCGCCGCGAGCGATTCTTTCCAGCAGATGGGTAGCCAGACCCTTGATTTCTTCAAAATTATTGAGGCTGATATCGACCTGGTCCATGACCCGGGCCGCACTGCCCTCCGATTCTTCGGCTATTTTATAGAGTTGATCGGGGATGGTTTTACTCTCATCCGGATCACTGCCTTTTTTGCTCATTACTTTCACCTCGCGCAAAGCCGCCTGATGATACCATCGGAACCCTTTGGTATTATCTTAAACGGGATTACGGTGGAAAACAAGTAGGTACGATCGAAAGAGCCCACAAAATATGCTTTTTTACACAAAAGAGCACTTACAAGTAAATTCCAGCACAGAAAAAACAGGCTAAATGGAGTCCATCCCCTGTATTATCAAGCAGCAAGTTACCGCCGCCAGGTGACGGAGACCCGGTATCCCGAAGTGTCGAACAGGTTGCGGGCTTCCAACACTTCTTCGTAGCCCAGACCCACGCGCCAGTGGACGCCCACATTGCGTTCAAAATCGAGAGAGATGGTTTGAGAGCCGCGATCCTGGGGGTAGACGAGGGGATCGTAGTCTTGTTGGCGGTCCTCGGTGCTTTCCACCACCCGGTAGGCCAGAATAGCGCGGGCTACGCGGCGTAAATCCAGCTTAAGGCGTGTATTGAAAAGTATTTCGTCGTCGGGCCGGCCATTGCGGAACCGGTACCCAAAGTCCATTTCAAAGCCGCCCGAGGTGGGGTAGAAGTCCTGGCCGTAGCTGCCGATGAGATCCCAATCGATGCCGCCGGAGCCCAACGGCAGGCTTTCGTCTTCTTTGGCTTCTACAGGGATGAAAACCCCGGTTTCCGTGAGAAAACGGGCGCCATTGCCCAGGGCGGTAATTCGCTGTTTCATGCCCATGTAGACGCCGGGAACGCCGGTGTTTTTGGGGAGACCGTCGCCCATGTCCAGGGTTCTGCGACGCCAGGTGGTTTCCATGATCATGGTGATTCGAGCTTCCCAACCCATCTCCATGCGGATGTCTGCGTATTGGTCTTCGTAGTTTTCCGTAGAATTAAAGCCTTGCGGATCGCCTTGGTAATCAAGGTAGTTCTCGGCTTCCAGCACACGGAAGACGGATGTAATTTGCAACGCGCCTTTGGGCAGCACATCGTCTACAGCAAAGAGCATGGGCGCCGCTAAGGCGAAGAAAACCAGCAACCTTTTCAAGACCAACACCTCATCACATTTACTTCGGTCCAGGAGGAAGACCAGGCCCCAGTTTAGCTTAAGCGTCTGTGGGGCGCAACTTAAAGATGTCGGGCCTTCCCAGGAGGCGAAGGCCGACAGAAAGACGCCGTATCAGGGCGCGATTTATTCGTCATCCACCGATTGTTCCAACTGGTAGATGCGTTTCTTGATCATGGCCTCGGCCAGTTCTGGCACCACGTCCCAGACGATCTCCTTAATGGAGGTCTGGCCCAATTTTTCCACCAGTCGCTCGGCCACTTTGTCGGCCAGTTGGTCCAACTGTTCTGGAGAGAGGGAGCTTGGGGAAACAGGGGGCGCGCTGGCTTCAACCGGCGCGGGTTGCGGTGCTTCAGGGCTGGGTTCGCTGGCGGCGACAGGTTCGGGCTCGGGCGGCGCGGGCGCCACGGGAGGCGCTTCCATCACTTCGGGCTCTTCTTCTATCAGGGAATCGCCCAGTTCCTCCACGGGTTCGTCGGCCAGGTCTTCTTCAAGCTCGCCGAGAATGGGAGCGTCCAGCTCTTCGGTGGGCATTTCTGACACGGGCTCTTCATCGAAGGAAAGGGGTTCCTCGTCCAGGTCTACCAGATCGTCTGAGTGATCCGACATTTCGGAGGGCAACGTAACCGGCTCATTTTCCAGGGTATCGTCCAAACCGTCTATTTGAGCTGCGGACAGAGGCACGGCCAGGTCGCCGGTTTCAAGGACATCGTCTTCCTCAGAAAGCTGGGCGTCCTCTTCATCGGCGCTGTCGGGAAGCGGCTCAAAGTCGTCTTCCAGAAGGACCTCGGCGCTTGAATCGTCTTCTTCGGGGAGTTGCTCCACCGATTCCAGCTCGTCGGCCAGGAGAGGTTGATCGATTTCTTCAACGCCCAGATCGTCCATGGGCGCTTGGATGGTATCCACCTCTGCGACTTCCTCTTCATCGTCTCCTTCCAGAGACATGCGGAAATCTTCTTCGGAAAGACTGTCGTCTTCTTCCTCGTCCTCATCCAGGTTAACTGTGTCGATCAGATCGTGATCGTTGGCGGAGGCTGCTTCTTCAAAAGGCTCTGGCAGTTCTTCCGGCAATTCCTCGGGCAAGGGTTCGAAGGTGTCTTCGGGCAGCTCTTCAGGCAACGTATCGATACTTTCTTCACCTGGCGAATCTGCACTCTCGTCCATCAAGCTTGCGGGCAGAGTTTCGGCGCCCAGTTCGATGTCACCGGAGTCGGAGGGCGCATCGTCTTCAAAAGAAGCGGCTAGGGGATCTTCGTCTTCGTCGTCCAGAGGTTCAATATCGGCCAGATCTTCGGTGGTCAACTCCATGGTGACATCGTCGATTTCGTCGTCTTCATCTAAATCGTCCGCCGCCATGGGCTCGCCAGCCGGATCTTCTTCCGTATCAAATTCGGGCGCATCGTCCGCGTCTTCCAGTTCCATGGGTTCGATTTCTTCTAGGGAGTCTTCCTCCAGATCCATGGGTTCCGCATCGTCTGCGTCGTCCAGCATCATGGGTTCGTCCCCATCGTCATCATCGTCGTCAAAGGCGCTGATGTCCGGGGCGGACACCGTGAGATCATTGTCCTCGCCTTCGGGACCCTTGGCCATGGCGGCCAGCATATCGGGGCTATAGGCAACCGTATCGTTTTCCGTGAGCGTGGGGATGGCGTCGTCGGATTCCTGCGGTTGATCTATGTGGACCGTATCATCGTTAAAAGCGCTATCATCGAAAGGCGCTTCATAAGCGGCAGGCATTTCTTCGAAACTTGATAAATCGGGAACGTCAAGATCGTCGGACTCCGCCTGAACTGACGCTTCCTGGACAGGATCGCTCTGAGAAGACTCGGCAACAAGGCGATTAATGGTTGTCACCAACTGATCTTGAGAAAAGGGTTTGACCACCCGTTCGTCGATTTGGGCTGCGCTGGCTCTGTCACTGTCGAAAGGCTGAAAACGCCCCGTTAGCAGGATAACCGGAATATGTTGAAACGCTGGGTTGCCCTTCACATGTTCGGAAACTTCATACCCGTCCATTTGAGGCATAATAGCGTCAGCAAGAACGATATCTGGCTGAAAAACTGGGAGTTGATCGACAGCCTGTTTACCGTCAGAAACAGCCATCAACTCATAGTCCGTGTCGCTCAGGGCCATTTCCACCAACTTTTGGATGGTTGCGCTATCGTCGGCAAGTAATACTTTTTTCCCCATTTCCGGCTCCTCAACGATGTATGGATATGATCATGCGTGTTGGTTTATATCCATTTTAGTTTTAATATCTTAAACGTAAGGCCTATCATAATCAAGCTATAATAACATATCACAGAGTTTTTTAGCCGCTTAAATTGACCTCTTTTCAACGCATAAAGCCTCTTTTGGCGCGCCTCTTCTGAAAATTGCGGCAAAGTACAGGCCTCCCAAAATGAGGCTCATCCCCAAAGCGCCCCTGGGCTCCAAGCGTTCGCCCAAGAAGGCCCAACCCAACAGTACAGCAATTAAAGTAGACGCCAGTGGTATGAGTTGGGTTTTGGTGAACTCCATATGTTTCACCAGCCAGTTCAACAAGACAAAGGTAGCCGATGTGCCCAATAACGCCAGGTAAAACAGGGCGAACACGGTTTGGGATGTCCAACTGTAATCAAAGGGACTGCCCTCAAAGATCAAGGCTATTGTACAAATAGGAACAAAGCCGGTGATCATTTGTCCTGCGGTCAACGCGACAGAGTCGATATGGTGGGCTCGCCGCTTCACGATAATACCGCCGATCGATGTCACGATGGTGGCGACCAATACCGCCGCCGCGCCCCAAACAGCGCCCGGCGTATCGAGGCGCATCTGGTCCCAAAAGATAAGCGCTACCCCGAATATTCCCAAACCTGCGCCAAACAACTTCTTAAAATTGAGATAGTCGCCTGGAACCAGGAAATGAGCCAGGATCATGCTGCCGAGAGGCATGAAGGTATAGAGAATGGCGGCCAGACCCGAGGACACCCGGGTTTCGGCCCAGTAGATAAGCGCGTAATTGAAGGTGAAGTAAAGGGTGCCCGTCATGATCACCGTCATCCAATCCCGGCTATTTGACGGCCATGACCGCTTCTGGATGACCATCAGGCTCAACAAAGGAATGAGCGCAATCACAAAGCGGGTCCAGAGGAAGGTTAACGGCGGCAGTTGCGTCACGCCAATCTTCACGAACAGCCAGGTGGATCCCCAGATAGTACTAAGCATAAGCCAAACAAGAACAGGACGATTCATCGCATTGCCTTCCGTAGATTCTCACGCCCATTCTTGCAACAATGGGAACCCGATCCACCATCTTAGTCTCTATTTGCAAGGCAAGGCAAGCGCGAACTTTCCCAACTTTTCTTACCGACAGAACCCCAACATTTCGCCCTCCCGATCACCCGGCGGGCTTTTCCTCGCCGGATCGGGTATAATGCACCTGTTTCGGTCTCTACCGGGGAATGAAGAGCAAGGGCGACCACCATGAAAAAACCATTGATTTTTATAATCCTTATCCTTACCGCCGCCATTGGCGCGTGGTGGATTGCCAGGCCTGGATCCCCGGAAATATCGGAACCCGCCCGCCCGACGCCAAAGCCTCCCGACAAGAACACCCTTGTAAGGTCCAATCTTGTGATGCTGCAAAGCTACGCTGAGTCCTTCCCAGACAACCCGCAAGTTCATTATTACTTGGCTGAAGGGCTGCGCCAAAGAGGCCGCTTTGACGAGGCCCTGCGCCATTTTGAGATTGTCCTTGGCCAAAACAAAATGAACGACGCGGCCCGAGTCTCTCGCGCTTTCTGTCTGCTGGGCCTGCACCGATATGCCGAAGCTCGCGAGGCGCTGCTCCAAGATATTCGCCTCTTCCCTGCCGAACTGACTTTCCAACATATTCTCACCCGGGTTCTGGCCACCAGCCCGGATGACGCAGTGAGAGACGGCAAACTGGCCGGTCAGTATTTGGCCAACCTGGTCAACTTTAGAGTGGACTTGGGTTTAACCGAAACCATCGCCATGGTTTGGGCCGAAAACGGAGATTTCCAAAAAGCCACGCAAGCCCAGCAGGACGCCATTAACATGGCGAGAGAAAACGGTATGAAGATTCCCGGTCACCTGCTTGAAAATCTCCAGAGGTATGTGGAAGAGAAGCCCTGTCGCCTTCCCTGGCCAGACGACGCGCCGGTTTTCACCATGAGTTCCTATGTCCAGGGCGAGAGCATCGAATCGCCGCCCGGCCCTTGGGAAGCGCCTGGTTTGACCATGAAACAGCGCATGCAGATGATCGTCAAAGAGACCGACCCCATGGTGAACATCTACCAAAGCGGTAAAAGGGCTGAAACCCTTGAAAAGTCTTTGGTTGGAGTGGATGACATCAACAAGCGGCTAGAGCTTATGACCCAGTACGCAACGGAGCTTTTGAGGGCTGGCCGAAGCGAGGAAGCCCTGCAGAACTTTCAGCAGATTCGCGACATCCTAGAGGATGGCGGCGTTGAATTGGATGGCGACAAAAAATACTGGTTACTGCAAAACATTGCCCTTTCTCACCTTAGGATTGGCGAACAGGACAACTGCATCCATAATCACAACGCCGAATCCTGCCTGTTCCCTCTGAGAGATGGCGGCATTCATGTAAAGGACCGTGGATCAAGAGGCGGCATTCCAGTGCTTGAGGAGCTGCTTGAAGCGTTTCCCGACAATTTGAGCGCGAGATGGTTGTTAAACATCGCCTACATGACCCTTGGCAAGTACCCGCAAGAGGTTCCCTCCCAATGGCTCATTGACCCAGAGGTCTTTCAATCCGAGGAGGAAACACCAATCTACCCCAATGTATCCGCAGCGTTGAATTTAGATCGAGACGGTCTGGCTGGCGGCAGTGTAGTGGCCGATTTCAATAATGACGGGTTGTTGGATGTGGTTTCATCCTCCTGGGCTTTAGACGGCCCTCTTCGTTTTTCCTTGAACAAGGCGGGCTCCTTTAGCGATCAAACGGAAGCCGCCGGCCTGAATGGTCTCACAAGTGGCTTGAATATGGTTACTTGTGATTATAATAACGACGGTTGGACAGACCTGTTTGTTTTAAGAGGCGCCTGGCTTAGCTTCGCAGGGCAGCATCCCAACAGCCTGCTTCGCAATAATGGAGACGGCTCCTTTACTGATGTTACCGAGCAAGTGGGCCTTCTCAGTTTTCACCCCACTCAAACTGCTGTATGGCATGACTTTAACAACGACGGCTGGCAGGATGTTTTTATAGGAAACGAGTCCAGCGGACCCGATGCGCATCCCTGCGAACTTTACCTGAACAACGGGGACGGAACTTTTAAGGAATGCGCTGGCGAGGCGGGCATTGACCACCTCGGATTTGTGAAGGGCGCAACAGCGGGCGATTATGACAATGACCGATTCCCCGATCTGTACCTCTCTTGCATGGACGAACCCAATTTTCTTTACCGCAACCTGGGTCCAGACGCAAACGGCGTACCACAATTTAAAGACGTTACCTCGGAGATGGGTGTTTCACACCCCCTGTCCAGTTTTCCCACCTGGTTTTGGGATTACGACAACGACGGCGACCTGGACATTTTCGTCTCTGATTATTACAGCAACCCCGAAGCCACGCCTGCCGATTATCTCGGCGAGCTGGAAACCCAGGAACACGCCAGATTATACAGAAACGACGGAAACACTTTCACCGATGTCACTGTAGAAGCCGGACTTAATCACGTGATGGTTGGCATGGGCGCCAATTTTGGCGATATCGACGAAGACGGTTTTTTGGATATGTACATTGGAACCGGCGATCCAAACCTGGCCACGCTGATTCCCAACCGTATGTTCAAAAATCAGAGCGGTAAACATTTTATCGACATCACAAGCGCCGGCGGGTTTGGACATCTTCAGAAAGGTCATGGCGTCTCTTTCGGAGATATTGACAATGACGGTGACCAGGATGTACACGCCTCATTAGGCGGCGCTTACAGTGGAGACACCTATCGAAACGCCCTTTTCGAAAACCCTGGCCACGGCAGTAATTGGCTGAAACTAAAACTGCTGGGCAATC
>JBNKOV010000053.1:0-14071 GCA_050294955.1 Holophagae bacterium | reverse complement strand
CGCCAGATCACCCCATCAAGCCAAAGCCGACTCCTGGCCAGACGCGATTGATTCGAGTTCCCAGTTTGCAGCCCTGGCAGACCCGGGAAGAACCCATTCGGTTCAAATGGCGGGTGGATGAAGTGAGGGAGGGATTGAAACAGGAGCCGTTCATGCTTTGTGTAAGCGTGACGCCTGGTTACAGGGTGTCGCATCCCGTGGGCGCCATAGCTGCGGCCGTGGAAATGGACCCTTCCGGCGCCATGATGTCTACGCCAAAATGATATAACAGATTTTCCCATTGGGAAGAAATAACAGCCGGGTCTATTCACCCGTTCGCCTATCTGCAAGGCTCATTGCAACAAGGTCTTATGAAAGACCTGATGACCACGCCGCCTTTAGGGACTCCCCCTCTTGTCCTCTGAAGGTGTTGCAATGGGGTTCAAAGCGCGCTGGGTGTGAAAGAGCCCGGCTGTTGTTTCCCAAGGCGCCCAAACCTCTGGCTTGACAAAAGTCCTGTATTTGTCGAATGATAAAGCGGAACGATTCAAGCATTGGGGGAAGGCTATGGCTTCTGCGGATCTGCTAAAAATTTCATTCGAATTTTCACCTAAATTGGGGATCCGGGAGTTGCCCGAGTTGGACGCCAACCATCAGTCCAACGTCTCCGGGTTATACGTAGTGGGCGATCTGGCAGACGCGCCCATCATCAAAGTTGCATTGAATCAGGGTTTCGAGGTGGCTCAAAAGGCGGTAGATGGATTGTCGGCGGGCGCTTCCGATCCGGATATTTTGGACGTGGCGGTTGTAGGCGCTGGTCCTGCGGGGATTGGCGCAGCCCTTGCGCTTCAGGAAGCCGGTTCTCGTTATGTGGTATTTGAAAAAGGCCAACCCTTTCAAACCATCCAAAACTTCCCAAAAGCCAAGCATATTTTCAGCGAACCCAGGGAGATGATTCAAAAAGGCAATTTCTGGTTTGAGGACGCTTCCAAGGAGGATCTCATTTCTCGATGGGAGCGCTGCTTGGAAGAGCGGTCTCTTCCCATTAAACAGCCCGTGGAAGTGGTGGACCTTGAAAAGAAAAACGGGATTTTTCACATCAAAACCCAAAATAGAGAAGGCGAGGGGACCGAGGAAACGGTTCGGGCGCGCCTGGTTATCCTGGCCATTGGCAGACGGGCCGCGGTTCGCAAATTAAATGCGCCCGGTGAAGACCTGGAGAAAGTGGCTTACACCCTCAGGGACCCAGACGATTATAGGGGCAAGAAAGTATTGGTGGCGGGCGGCGGCGACTCTGCGGTGGAGGCGGCGATCTCTTGCGCCCGCGCTGGCGCAGAGGTGACCATCAGTTACAGAGGCGATCAATTTTCCCGAGCCAAAGCGGATAACCGGGCGCAGATTGAGGCCATGATTGATCAGGGCCTCATTCGAGCCGAAATGGAGTCCAATGCGGTGGAGATTCGCGAGGACAGCGTGGTTTTGTCCAGAAATGGCGAACATACAACGCTTCCCAACGACGCGGTTCTGGTATTTTTTGGAACCAAGCTTCCCAAGGCGTTCCTAAAGAAACTGGGATTGCGCATGGCGGGGGAAATGGATGTGTTCCGAGCCATTTGGATCGCCGGTTTTGCTCTGCTCACCTACCTTATCTATGTCTTGAAAACCAAGAATGCGTTTTTTCCTTTTGGCGAGGGTCAGCTACTTGGATTTGTGCCGGAGCTTTTGAAGGTTGATTTGGGGTTCAGGGTGGTGGATGGCAGTTTTTGGGGTACCGTCCTCTACGGAACGCTCATCCTCATATTTGGGATCAAGGCCTGGCGGAAGTATCCAAGTCCGGTTCAGAAGCGCCGTTATGTCTGGTTGATTGTGGCTCAATGGGTCTTCCTCTTTGGGATCCCTGAATTATTGGCGCCATTAATCATAGAGCGTCCGTGGAAGCTCTACGCCATCACCGTGCCATGGCCATTGTCTATTTGGTCTTTAATAGACGCGCCATCATGGGCTGGCGGTGATCGGCTTACCGCCTTGCTTTGGCTGGGCGCGGGCGCCTTCTCGGCATTTGTGCTCATTCCCCTGATCGTTCGAAGTCATGGACAGAGATTTTGCAGTTATTTTTGTGGGTGCGGCGGGTTGGCGGAAACCCTGGGTGATCTATGGCGTCATCTCGCCCCGAGGGGACGCACGGCCTATCAGGCGGAGTGGTTTGGACGAGCCGTTTTGGTTCTAGCGATTCCTGTAACGCTTTTAATCCTCAACGACGCCTGGCAATTTTTTGCAGCGGGCGCTTTGTACAATGCCAAGGCTTTTGCCCAACACTGGTATGGTCTCATGGTGGATTTCTGGCTGGCGTCGGTCATTGGCGTGGCCTTTTATCCCTACCTGGGGAACAGAGTATGGTGCCGATTCTTTTGCCCTTTGCGGGCCTACATGGAGATCATCAGCCGGAAAATATCCAAAATAGCCATAAACTCAAACAAGAAATGCATCGGCTGCGGGGAGTGTACCCGGTTTTGTCAGATGGGCATAGACGTCCAGAGCTTTGCTCAGCGAGCGACCAGTTTCCACAATGGGAACTCCTCGTGCATTCATTGCGGGATCTGTGTTCAGGTCTGCCCCATGGATGTCTTATCTGTTGGAGAGCGCACAGACATGGGTTCCAACGCGGGATTTATGGCGCCCTATAATCCCAAAGCCAGGGGAAGTCAAAACAAATGAACGCATTCACGCCACTACTGTTTTTGGTCTTTGCCCTGGGCGATTGGAACCCCGATAAAGCCGACCTGGTTTTCACCTCCAACAGAGATGGCGACAACACCCGTGTGTTAGTAGAAAGCGGATGGAATGATTACCCTCGCTGGTCCCTGGACGGAAAATAGTTAATCTTCACAAGCAGAGGACCAAAAGGGGAGAGCTGGACGTCATGGCGATCCCCACCGAACCGGGTTCAAGACCCATCCTGCAAGCAGGCGGCCCGAAGCGAGAATTCGACGGTCGGCGGAGGCCATGATACCGCTACTGCATCATTTCAGCGAGTGCTGCGACGTTCATTTTCAGCACTTCCCAGCCCTGATCCATGTCCAGCCATTCTATTGTGTCGTTGCTGCGATGGTAGGCGGGGTATCGATTCCAGTCGTTTTCAATAACCAATAGAGCGGGCATGCCTCGGTCCAGATAAGGCACATGGTCGGAACCAAACGGGTTGAGCGAGGTTACGGTGCGCAGGTTGGTGTAGTTGACCGCGGCATCTTCCAGCGCCTGCACCATGGCCAGGCCGGAGTTGTTTGTTTCCAGGAGGATGTCGAAATCATCGTCTTCGGTGAACGCGATCATGTCCATGTTCAGCACGCCTTTAATCCGCGTGCTGTCGCCCGATGTTACCAGGGTTTCCGCGTGAAGTTCAGACCCGAACAGGCCCTGTTCCTCTCCGGCGAAGCAGATGAACACAAGGGTTGCAGGGGGCGGGTTTTTGGAGAATACACGGGCCATTTCCAGTAGCGCCGCCACGCCGCTGGCATTGTCTTCGGCTCCTGGGGACGCGGTTTGGGGCGTCTCTGAGATGCTGTCATAATGGGCGCCCGCAATGAACCAATCGCCCGGACGCTCAACGCCCGGAATGACTGCGACGACGTTTTGCACCGTTGAGGTTTCTGGCCGGGTGACTGTGACATCCTGCAGAGAGACCGCCACGCCAGGCAATTTTTCAAATTGCTCCACCAGCCAATCACGGGCTTTGGCCATTTCTTGTTCATTGTGGGTAAACCGATTGAAGCAATGCAGTTCATAAACGTCTATGAACCACCGATAGGGGTTCAGGTCGTCCACCAATGCCTGGGTTTCGGCTCTTTTAGCCCGTAACTGGCGAAATGGCGCGTTGTCGGATCTTCTGGCCAGACAGGTATTGGGTCTGAAGGGGAAGGTTTGGCTGATATGGTGGCTGTGGAAGCGGTCTTGTCGGTGTGTTGGTCTTTCCTGTTCCGGGAACAATTGAACTACTGCAAAACGCCCGCCTTGGGCAAGCACAAAGCCGTGCATCCGTTGTGGCAAGGGAAGAGCTGCAAAGACCAGGCGACTCTCGTCAGGGGTTACCGATGACAGCGTGATGGGGAACTGGCAGTGTTTTAAGATAGGAGCGTCGTCTTCCAATAAAACCAATAATTGGTCTTCAACTTCCACCCACCAGACAACGCCGGGCTCGGTTTTCAAGCGGTCACACCCAATTGGGCCAGCATGGGAAATGTCGGCTGTTACATAAGTTCGGGCCATGGATTGAGTGGATTGGAACCATATCAGGCAGGTTAATGCAAAACAGAAATAGATCTTCATGGGCGCCTCCAAAGCACCACCCATCATATCATGGGATCCATGTCTCTTTGTAGCTGGAAGATGAGGGCGAACGCATCCAGATCCCTATTTCTGACGTGAGCCTGAATTTTGGCCAGTTAATCCACGGAATCGGAAGAGCCGTTTAAGGCCGATGTGACCATTTTCCTTGTCGCAGTGGTTCTTTTAATGCGCTGCAGCCAGTCGGCCTTCATGACGGTTTTATCTGAGTGAATGGTTGAAATAAGGTCTTTGTCTACGGTGAGGGTAACCACTTTTCTCATAACGTTCTTGCGCAGGGAATATTCGGTGAAATACCAGGCGGGGGCTCGTTCTTCCACGACCATGATCACGCTTTCATCTTCGGGCAGGCTCTTGAGCGCGCCTACGATTTCCGGGACCATGTTTTTCATGTTGGCCACAACCTGCTCGAAATTGGCCTCTTTGAGCAGCTCGTTGCGTTTCATCTGGTCCTGCCAGGCTTTGATGCGTTCTTCAACCTGCTTACGATCAATTTCCAAGGTCTGAGCATTGCCCAAGTCCAGCTTCCCGGTTTCAACTTTTACCTTGGCGGGACTGGCGGCTGGACGGTAACGCACGGGGATCATGAGCATCACGCCAACCCGTTTAATGTAGTAACCATTCACGGGGTCGTTGTTTGAGATGGCGAATTGCGTTTGGTTCTCGGTCACCGTTTTCCGGATAGCCCCTTCAAGCAGCGCTATTTCCTCCCAGATGGCTGGTGGTTTCGCTGCTTGAGGGTTCTGGAATGCCAGAAGAAGCGTAAGAAGATTGAGCGTCATCATTGAAGTGTTCCTTTGAAGCCTTGTTTCCTCAGGGTTTCTTTGATCTGGTCGTTGACGTCGTTAAAATAGAGGGCGTTTTTCAATTCGGCGTCCTGCATGCGGTTGTCCAGCAATACGCGGATCTGCTCCAGGTTGTAATGGCCGTCTTCGTATACGGCGTTAAATCGCTGGTTCATCTGCTCTTCGGTTCGGATAGACTGGAGTTCCAGGAGTTGCCTGGTGTTGGCCAGGTCCTGTTCCAACATGGCGATGCGCTGTTCGCTGACACCGTCGCCGCCGCCTCCATTAAAAAAGGAGAATTGCATGGTCATTTGACCGTTGCCTATTTCCATGCGGAACCCCAAAAGGCCGAACATCAGGATGGCCGCAGCCGCGATCCAGGTCATGCGGCGGGTTTTATCCTGGCGCTTGAATTGGGTATGGCTGATCATGGGACGGGCCATGAGAGGAATTTCCGGTTCCACCAATCGGGCGCCGCCCAAACCGGTTTTCAGTTCGGCGAGTTGAGCCGCGCAGGCAGAGCACGCCTGCAGGTGTGCGTCAAGCGACTTGTCTCGGGCCTCGTCCATGAGAACGTCTATCAATTCCACTTCAGTTAAGTGTTTCATATGCTGCCTCTTTTCTCGATGAAATCCATTTGCCTCATAATGCCGCCCAAGGCTTTGAGCGCTTTGTAGAGTCGGCTTTTAATGGTGGAGACCGGTTCTTGAATGATCTCGGCTATTTCAACGAAGGTCATACCCTGGTAAATTTTCAAAACCACCACCGACCGCTGCTCTTCTGGCAGATCGTTGAGCGCTTTTCGCACCCGGTCTCTTACGTCCATGGCCTCGTATTGGCCGGCCACATCCGCATCGCGATGGTCGTCCTGCACATCAAACCCGGTTTCCCGGAAATGATCCAGTGATTGTTCTTTTCTTACTTTTGCGCGTCTGAGATGGTCAATGCAGTCATTGCTTGCAACCCGAAACAACCAGCTCGAAAACTTGGATTCTCCCTTGAAGTGGACCAGGTTTTTGTAGATCTTTAAAAAGATGTCCTGGACCAGATCGAGGGCGGTGTCTCGATTGTGAACGTATCGGTATACGAGATGCGTTACTTTGGTCTGGTAACGCTGCACCAGCACGTCGAAAGCTGCGCCTTCGCCGTTCTTCGCCAGTTTTACCAGATCTGTGTCTAACAAATGCTCCATTTCCATCCCTTCCAGTATAACTAGACGAAGCTGCTTCCCGGGAAGTCGATTTTTTTTGTTGATTTTTTTTTCTTATCTGGATCCAAAGCTTATGCTCATCAGGCTTCTGGAAATTCCTGGCCGTTACGCCGGCGTACAATCCATCATGATTGAAAAGCAGAGGAGCGTCAAGCGCCGCCTTTAAGGTCATTGCTCCACCTCCGTCTTGTCTGGCGGTCTTCGTCGGTTTGCTCCGATCTGTGGCTGGTTGATTTGAACGATACACTGCCTGGAAGACGCCATGGCGGTTATCTCATTGATTTTTTATGTCCATCAGGTGTAAGATGTTCTGGGTAGTTTTAATGGATGTTATATGAGTTGTGAATTCATTTTTAAAGCGTATCGGAGTAAGGTGGGCAAGGAAGAGCTTTTTTTCTACAGGGGACCTGTAACTCAAGATGTTCTGGTTTCTCAGGGCTCCCTGCTAAAGGGCGCCTTGCATCGAGAAAAGAATGTTCAGGTTAAAAAGAAGATTTTTTCTGTTTTTGTGGAAATGAGCCATAACCTCAGTCACCATTCTGCGGAGCGGATGAATATTCACCAAAAAGGCCATGAAGAGGATATTGGCGTTGGTCTGATTTCACTTTGTGAAATTAAAGGTCGCTACATTCTCTCCTCCGGAAATCTTGTCGATCTCCGATCCACCGACACACTCAAGGCTTATTGCCAATACTTGAATACGCTGGATCATGAGGGTTTGAGGGATGAGTATAAGGAAAGGCGGCGAGTTTCGGATCTTGGTAAAAACAAGGGCGCCGGGCTTGGTCTGATTGAGATTTGCAAAAGAAGCTCTCACCCCCTTGAGTTCGAGTTTTTTGAATTTGATGGGGAACGCTCATTTTTTGCCCTGGTTTCCCACATTACTAAAGGAGTTGGCAATTGAAGCCCCTACACTTGAGCAAGAGCAAAGACACACCTGAGATCATCCTGGATCCAGACACGGGGATTCTCACAATTACCGGAGAGTCCTATCCAGAAAATGCCTTTGAATACTACAAGCCTGTCCTCTCCTGGCTGCAAGAGTTTGCGCAGCGGAAACAGGACGCCATCGTGGTCAATTTTAAGCTGCAGTATTTCAATTCCAGCTCCTCCAAATGCCTTTTGGATGTTCTGGAGATTTTGGAGGAATTTCACCAGGGCGGCGGGACGGTTACCGTTAACTGGTATTATCAAAAGGACGATGTTGACATCGAGGAAAGTGGAGAAAATTTTTCTGAGGATTTCAGTTTTGGCTTTAATATCATAGAATGTTCCTAGGCGCGCCCGCTGGGGGAATGTCGATCACCATCGATACGGATGTAGAGCCCATGTTGAACAAACCCAATAAGTCCATTACCGGGAAATGCTTCTTTTTAAAGACCAGAGTTTGCCATGTCTGGTAAAGGCCATCGGAATGACCAGAAGATGTTTTTGCAGGAATGGGAGCTTTATGACCACTTCATGGAGCTTGATGAAACGATTTCCAAAGAGCAGATGTTTGCGGAAATGAAGCAATTAACCTCTGCTTATGGGAAGATTCTTCGTCAGATTCAGACCATTACCAGGGTGGGCGATTCCAATCATAGAAAGCTGATTCGCGCCCGTGAAGAAAAGAACAAGACCCTTGCTTTGCTTGAGAAAAAGAATGAGAACCTCATGGCGGCCCAACGGCGGTTGGTGATGAAGGAGAAAATGGCGGCTCTCGGCGCGTTGACTGCTGGGGTCGCCCACGAGATCAGCAATCCTCTGAATTTTATTAATAATTTTTCTCGGATCATTCTTCAAATTAGCGAAGAGTTGGAAGAGACCTGTCAGATGGTGAATCAAAAATCGTCTGTCATTGTGAAGGAGATCCTTGAAGATCTTGAGGATATCAAGGAAGGCGCAGAACTTATCATTCATCACGGTGATCGGGCTGGGAGAATTGTTCAGAATATGACCATGCTCGTTCGAGAGCGATCTGGTCAGCCCCAGCTTCTTGATCTCAATAGTTTGCTGGAGCAATACATGCGCCAGGCAAACGAACTTTTTGAACAGAAATCAGGCCTCAAGAATGTTAAGATCCAAATGGATTTAGATCCCGATCTTCCTCATCTCGAAGTGATACCCCAGGACATGGGCTGCGTTTTCATGCAGCTCGCAACCAATGCATTGGAAGCCCTATGGGACCGAACCAGATTGGAGCAAGACATCAAGCCCACAATTATCCTTGCTTCCAAGAACTGCGGGGATCATGTAGAACTGGCCATCAGCGACAACGGGATCGGTATTAAAAAGGGCGATCTGTCCAAGATTTTCACGCCGTTTTTCACAACCAAGCCTCCTGGCCAGGGAAATATCGGTTTTGGTCTGGCGCTCGCCTTTGAAATCGTGTCCCATGGCTATCATGGCGATCTGAAAGTGGTTTCCAAACCGAAAGAATTCACTCGTTTTAAGATTATTCTTCCCAAAGGCGTGGATCGCGAGAAGATTCCGGCAATTACCTTCGATGATGAGGATGAAGACGAATAGTTGCCTGGGTTGTCATTATTTTCCTGGCCTCTCGTATATTTCCTATGCCGGAGGAAAATTTCACGGTATACTGCATCTTGAGAATGCGTATGTTCTTGCTGAAAGTCTTCAATTCTGCGATATTCGGAAAGACTAATTGCGACGAGAAGAGATGTTTTGATGGTTAAGGGGACATTAACAATTGTGGGGACGGGCATCCAAGCTGGCGCTCATCTGACGCTTGCCGCCCGTGCATGTATTGAGAAAGCGGATCATCTGGTTTTTGCGGTGTCTGATCCCGTTACGGCTGCCTGGCTAAAGCAGTTGAATGAAAAGGCCGAACCACTTGCCGGTCCTGAATCGTTTGGGAAACGGGAGGATATGTATAAGGCGATGGTGCAGCGCATTCTTGGTTTGCTTGAAAAAGGCGGCCTTGTTTGCGCGGTGTTTTACGGCCATCCCGGTGTGTTTGCTGATCCGCCTCATCTCGCACTGAATGCTGCATTAGAGCATGGTTACCAGGCGCGAATGCTTCCAGGCGTTTCTGCTGAGGATTGTTTATTTTCGGACCTTCGATTGGACCCGGGTAAAAACGGGTTTCAGAGTTATGAGGTTTCTGATTTCCTGATTCATCGCAGACGGTTTGACAAACACTGTCCTCTCCTGTTGTGGCAGATTGCTGTCATTGGATACCGGGGCTTTTATAAGGGCGATGCTCAAAAAGAACGTATTCAGGTTCTCTGCGAAGAGCTTGCTGGAATTTACGGGTGGGACCATCGGGTCACGCTTTATGAAGCCGCGATTTATCCCGTTAATCCACCGGTAATAGACGAGATGGCGCTTAAAGCGTTGCCAGATGCAAACGTGGGAGAGAGAGCTTCTCTTTATATTCCTCCTGTTGGCCCGGCGCCCGTAGACCGGATCATGTTGCAAAAATTAAGGATGGAGTAACCCGAATTGATTACCAGTCAAGCGACATCACTGGAACGTGGGCGGCTTTATTTTCACAGAGGTGAATATAAAAGAGCTGCGGAATGTTTTGGCGAGATGTTGGCTGGAGAGGCTGAAAACGCCTGGGCGCTGGCCCATCGGGCGGAATGTTTTTTTCATATGGGTGCGTTGGATCGGGCCTTGAAGGATTTTGATCGCGCCCTGGAGATTCGACCAGATTACGCTTGGGCTCACGGTCATCGCGGCGTTTGTCTGAGGGCGTTGGGGCGTTTCGAGGATGCGCTGCAATCGTTCAATGAGGCTTTGGCCCTTCAGCCGGAGAAGGCATGGACTTTAGTTCATCGTGGGAATATGAATGTGGCTCTGGGATTTTTTCAGGCAGCTATGAAAGACCTGGACAGGGCATTGAAGATAGATCCTGATATTATTTCCCATGCGCAAGGGGAACGGGGACTCATCTTTAACGCCATGGGCCGTTTTGAAGAGGGAATGGCCTGTTGTGAAGGAGCATTAAGCACAGATCCTGAGGATGTTATCGCTCTGTATAGTTTCGCGGTGGCGCGTGCGAATGTCGATGGGTTGGAAGCCAGCCGCCAGGATCTTGTCGCTTTGCGAGAACGATTTTTGAAGAAGGACCCTAAATGCGAGTGCGCCGCCCTGATTTATAGAAGGGCAGGCCTAACCGCTCTGGTAGGCGAGCATGACGACGCATTGACGCTTTTAACCAGTGTGATTGAAATCGAGGAATATCGGGAAATTGCCAAACATGATCCAGCCTGGTCCAGGTTCTGGGAAACCACAGCCTTTATTGAATTATTCCCTCAGAAGCAGTTTCCCGCCAGAGCGCGCATCTGGTCGAAAAAAGGCAATCAGGCCCGCCAAGATGGACGGTTGGACGAGGCGTTAACCTGTTATGACAAGGCCATTGGTTACTATCCCAACTGTGCTCGAACACTTGCCCAGAGGGCCGAATTAAAGCGCCTGAAAGGTCTTTTCCAGGAGGCGTTGGACGATTTTGACCGCGCCATCCAACTCAGGTCCAATGTTCCCTGGACCCTTGCCCATCGGGGCGCGGTTCACAGAATGAGGCGTCAATGGACCCTGGCCGCTTCCGATTTTGACCGGGCATTGGCGCTTCGTCCAGATTATGCCTGGGCTTTGGGGTACCGCAGTTTAATTTATGAATTCATGGGCGATTTCCAATCCTGTCTGAACCTATTTGAAGAGGCCCTGCGGCTCAGCCCGGACCTTTTTCCCGATCAATACAGCGAGCGCGCTGTTCTTTTGTGTCAATTGGGACATTATACCGAAGCCCGTCAGCAGGCGGAAAAGGCCGTGGCCTGCGACCCTGACAAGGCGCTGGCCTATTACACCAGGGCGGTGGTTGAAGGGCATCTGGCCAATGCCGATTCGGTCCGAACTCATATAACCAGAGCCCGAAAAATTTTGGAAGGCGGCAGCTCGGAACCCAACCCCTCTGTTGCCGCCTATAGACTTGTTGGTCTTCATGTATTGGAAGGGCAGTTTCCCAGGGCCTTGGACCTATTGAAAAGGGTCCTTGATGCCGATGAATCCGTTTATGAACTCGCCCTTCTGGATCCTGTCTGGAACCTCATGAAAGTGGACAAAGAAGCTTATTCAAAATATTCATTTCTCACCAAACACCAACCATAGACCGAAGGAGGTATGTCCATGTCTTTTGCAGCAACGCTCGCCGTAACGGCGGGGTCTTTTTTGGAAAAAAAAGATTTTAAAAATGCGCTTCTCAGCTTTGATCAATGTATAGAGAAGCTTGGGGAGGAAAAGCTGACTCCCAGGCGCGTAGCCTGGATTTATGCGCATCGCGCCGAAACCCATCTGAATGTGGCTCAAAAGCGGAGTCTGGTCATGTCGGATATAGATGTCAACAAGCAGATGGAGCGGGCAAGAGAAGATTATGAAATGGCGATTGATGCAGACCCTACCTATGCCTGGGCTTATGCTCATCTGGGGGAACTCTGCCGTCATCAGGTAAACCGCATGGGCATCAGTCCCAAAGTACGGCAGGAGTACTTTGAGCTGGGCAAGAAATCTTTTAAAAAGGCCTGTGAGCTCGATGACCAGTACGCCTGGGCCTGGTCTCATTGGGGCGCCTTGTTGGGCAATATGAGGACAGACTATAAACAATCGCTGGAATATCTGCGCAGGGCGCTGATCATTAGACGGAACACGGATGCATGGGCCTTCGCCAATGAGGTTGTGGGCCATTATCAAGAGAACAATATGGCGAGAGCCTTTAATGCCTTATTCTCCTCTATTTCCATTGACCCCAACATCTTCACTCATGCAATATTCCCGGCGGCTGAGATTTTAAACCACAGGGATCTGAATATAAGAGACCAGTTTTTATGGGCGCTACGCAACTTCATTGTTGTGAAACATAAAGCTGGGTTAAAAGATGAGCAGGCTGGTCCTTTGAAGGGTTTTTATGAGCCATTCGCCTTTTACTTTTCACTGGTGCAGCAGGTGATTTCCTGGCTGGCGGATGAAGTGGACCCCGATAAAGTGCTTCCCGATAAAAACGAATGGGAGAGCGACGCCGTTGGTCTTGGCGTGGATAACGAAGCAACCTACCGACTCGCTGGGGTTCATGCTTTGATCTACAAGGCCTTGAGCACTAGAAATCAGGGTTCTGAAGCAGATTTGAATGAACTGAAGGATCGGGCGCTCACTTTGTTGAGAAAGGCCTTGAAGGGGCTGAATCCGCAGATCCCCAGGGACAAAGAGCTATTGGATCTTGCCCTTCGCGACGTGGCCTGGTATGAATTGGCCGCCGAAGTAGACGCGCTGGTGCCGGAGGATTTCAAGAAGTTCCTGGGCTATGGAAGAAATAAAGATTAATATAAAATTAAGGAGTTACAAATGAGCAAGTTGGTTAATTTTCTTACTCAACTGGCAATTGATCCGCAACAGCAGATTCTGTTTGAAAGCGATCCCAACGCCATTATTGAGAAAGCCGGGTTAACGGAAGTTGAAAAGCAGGCGGTATTAAAGGGGGTTCGCGAGGATATCAGTGATCTGGTGGCCGGCGATTTGCCTCTTACCCACAGACATGCCGTGGCGGGCAACTGTTTTATGGCTGATCCCGGACCAGATCCAGATACGGATCCCGATCCGTGGCCAGATGAGTAACAATCAGTAACTTAATATTTTATGGCCATGCCAGCGCACAGCCTGGCATGGTCTCTTCGATTGAGTCTTGCATGCATTGTCCTGGATTGATAGGATAGAAGATACGGGGAATTCGGCTTTAATTTTATTGTGGTCCAGATAGGGGGATAATCATGAAAGCAGTCGGCTATGAGATTCGTGACCTTATATACGAGAGCACCAACTCTCTCATTTATCATGCATTAAGGCGAAAGGACAACAAGCCGGTTATTATTAAAATGTTTAGGGATTCCTATCCCAGCCCTGAACGAATCGCCTGGTTCAAGAGAGAGTTTCTCATTACCGAGGGATTGCAACTGGAAGGCGTGGCTCGGGCTTTTTCCTTGGAGCAGGTGCAAGATCGTTGGTCCATTATTTTAGAAGAATGCGAAGCTCAATCATTGGATTTATTGGAGCTTGCCGGGAATCTCTCCTTAGTCGATCTACTTGAATTGGCTCTTAAAATTACGGACGCTCTCGGGCAAATTCATCGCAACTATATCATTCACAAAGATATCAACCCCACAAATATTATTCTCAACGCCCAGACCCGAGAGCTGAGGCTTATTGATTTCGGAAGTTCTACGGTGCTTTCCCGAGAAGCAACCTCCTTTAAGAATCCCAATGTTCTTGAAGGAACGCTCGCCTACATTTCTCCGGAGCAGACTGGTCGGGTAAACAGACCTGTTGACTATCGAACGGATTTCTACTCACTCGGAGTAACCCTCTACCATCTGGCGACTGGCAAACTGCCGTTTTCCACCAGGGAAAAAATAGAACTCATTCATTGTCATATCGCACGGGAACCGGAATCTCCCACTGAATTGGATTTTAAAATTCCGCCAGTGCTCTCTCAGTTAATCCTCAGACTCATGGCCAAAAACGCTGACGACCGATACCAAACGGTTTATGGCTTGAAAGCCGACCTGGAGCGATGTCTGAGTCAGGCGAAAGAAAAAGGAAATATTTCATCTTTCCCTTTAGGGGAAGCCGATATATCTGATCGGTTCAGCATCCCTGAACGGCTTTATGGAAGAGATTGGGAAATTGAGAATTTGCTTTCAACCTTTAACAAGGTGAAAACAGGAGGCAACGAACTCCTTTTAATTCATGGCGATCCTGGAAT
>JBNKOV010000052.1:0-14228 GCA_050294955.1 Holophagae bacterium | reverse complement strand
GGAAACAACCATCGGTGCGGAGCCGCCATTGATGATTATAAACCGTTCCGCTGTTTTGAGCTCTTTTTCTGTAAAGAGATCGCGCACGCCCATATCCGCAAGAAAGAGCAGAAAGAGACCGGCAAGGCCCGGAAGCAGCGTAGCGAACACATTCACCTCTTCCTTGGGTTCAGTCCCCTCCTCTACTGCGTGAAAACCTATAAGAGGGGGAAACAGCCAGGCCTCAGCATTCTCTACCTTCTTAAAAACCTTACTGGTCAATCCCGCCATAACCAGAGGATCCGGCGCTTTTTCCGTATTAATCGCCTCCCGGATTTCTGAGAGTTCGCCTGATAGGTTATGAGAGACAGCGTTCAAGGCCTCTTGAAAAAGCAGCAGCATTTCCTCAACAATGGCAGCGAGATAACGATCCGTTGGATTTTTCACAAGCTCAATGGCTGGCGCGGTTTTGCCGGAAAAATAATGAGTCGTGAATTCTTTTGGAACACGGATCACGGCGTTTAGCTTGTTTTTGTTTAATTGGGCCATGGCAGCATCAAAGGTCATGGGGAAAAGTTCTATTTCAAGGGGGCTTCGACTGAGCGCAGAGGCAAAGGCGCCGCCCAAAAGGGCCTGGTCCTCATCCACATACCCTATCTTTATTGGAGGCAGATTGTTGCCGCCGCCACCAAATGCCAGACCAATCAAGCCAGCAATAGCAACCGGCATGGCCAACATGAGTAGGTACTTGCCCGGTGTTTTAGCGACTCGCGCGAGATCCTTTTTCAGCATAATCCAAAGCATGGCCTACTCCCTGAGACCCCGACCGGTGAGTTGAATAAAGACATCGTTTAATCCCGGTTTCTTTAGGGTGGCGTTTTCAACCTGAACCGGCAGGCTCAATAAATCCTTCAAACACTCTGAAGGATGCCTGTCGCTTGTGGAAGACACCATAACCTGGCTATCGCTCTTTTGGATTAATCGGAAATCCTTGCGGAAGATATCCATTGATTCCACCTGTGTTTGGGAAAAATCGCCCTCAAGAATGAAGACATGATCGCCGCCAAGTCGGCTCTGAAGCTGGGCAAGGGAGCCTTCAACGAGCAGTTGGCCGTGGTCAATAATGCCAATTCGCTGACACAACGACTCCGCCTCTTCTAAATAATGGGTCGTGTAGAGAACGGAACAACCCCCGCTGGCCAGTTCTCGGATAAATTCCAATATATTCAAACGAGCCTGTGGATCAATGCCCACCGTAGGTTCGTCCATTAAGACCAGTTGAGGTTCATG
Organism: Holophagae bacterium; assembly: GCA_050294955.1. Classification (GTDB taxonomy): domain Bacteria; phylum Acidobacteriota; class Holophagae; order Acanthopleuribacterales; family Acanthopleuribacteraceae; genus JBNKOV01. The sequence continues at coordinate 12,959 of JBNKOV010000052.1, read as the reverse complement.
CATCAACGCGCAGCCAATGTTGATGCGGCGCTTCATGCCGCCAGAATAGGTTTTCACTGGGGATTCAGCTCGTTCTGAGAGCGTAAGCATTTCCAGCAATTCCTCAGCCCTCCGGCTCGCTTCGCGCCGCGTCATTCCGGCGATCTGGCCCCAGAATAGAAGATTCTGTTTAGCGTTCAGCTCTTCATAAAGGGCAATTTCCTGAGGAACCACGCCCATGGCTTTGCGCGCCGCTTCTGGATTGGCGGAAAAAGGAGAGCCATTTATGCGAATCTCTCCCATATCGGGCTTTAATAAGCCGCAGATCATGGAAATAGTTGTAGTTTTGCCAGCCCCGTTTGGTCCCAGCAATCCGTATATTTCACCGGGCTCTACATGAAAACTCACATCCTTCACAGCGTGAACAGCGCCAAATGATTTTGCCAACGCCTTTACTTCCAATATGGACAAAGCACTACCTCCGCGCCTGATGTTAAACCCCCAAATAACCGAAGACAGTCTAACCATAACACATATGGCAATAAATCCGCTATTTCAAGATGGCGCCTTGGCGGCCCAATTCATCCTGAGTTTCAAACCTCACTCCGCGACTTTCACATTGTGAGCCAGCCCTACTTTTTTTAGCATCCGCACTACCTGCCAGCCCAAGTCTATGTCGAACGGCTTCAACCCCATCCTAGCTGACTGTGGGAACGCATGGTGGTTGTTGTGGAATCCCTCTCCAAAACTGAGTACGCCCAACAACCAGTTATTCGTCCCATGCTCGCTGGCGTCAACTTTTTTATGAGGTCTCTCGCCCCATGCATGACTCGCGTAACCAATGGCCCAGTGTCCTATGATCGCGCCTGTCACCCTGCCGCACATGCACACCACAAGGCCATCAACCCCAAGAGCGCAAAAAATAATGGCCGCCAGACCCAGGTTGTGCAATGGCCAGGTTTTTTCCAGAAAAATTAGCCAGGAGTCTTTGAGAAGATTAGAAGGTAGTTGCTGCTCCGCACGATCATCACTGGGATAGAAGCTCAAATGCAGGTTCCAAATGAAGTCTTTTAAAATGCTGTGTTTGTAGGCAAAGTAAGGTGGGCAATCCAAGCGATTCTGCCAATAATCTCGCACAGCGTGGATTCGAGCCCAAGTGATGGGTCCGCCCATCCCGCCCAATACGGCGAGCCAGGCCAATATCCCCCTAACAAACCCCCCACATTGAAAGGATTGATGAATCAAACATCGATGCAACCCTACGGAGTGGCCAACGCAAATGGTCAAAAAGGTAAGGACCAGGGTAACACTCAGTAGTTTGAAGCTTAGACTTTGAACGCCCAATAAAAAAGTGGGAGCCAACATTCCCCAAAGCCAAATGCACTTAGAAGCCTGGAACCGAACCCTGCCGATTGATGATGGAACCAAGAGTTGTTTCGTCATTTTCTTTCTCCTATGCAGCAGGGTGCTTAGGCTTGTTCTCAGCAGACCCCCCAGCTCATGGCCAGGAATTTACTGAACATGTTTAAAATATAGTCAACTTGAATCACGATGTCAATGAATTTTGTTGAACACGTTCACTTTTCATATTCAAGATCAACAAAAACATCTTGTAGGCTTCATGGAGGAGTTAGGTTCGGTTCGAAGCTCTCCAAGCCGGGTCATTTAAGAATGGGGCCAGAGCCAACGTTCAGCCTGTTCATAGACCTTTTCCCTTAGGGCCCAAGTCTCGCCTCCTGATGCTACTTGTTCTGGCTTAAGTGAACAGCATGTGGTAGAGTGACAAGAAGTTCAAGCACGATTTATGATGCGAAGCCTCTCGCCGAACATAGGCAGAGACCGCTCATCGAGTAAACGATTTTAACTGGTGGAGGTTAGTAATGTGGAATAGTGTAAAAAAGTCTTTTTTTATTTGCGCCATGGCGATGCTTCTGGCGCCATTGGCCTGGTCTGCGGATCGAGGAAACAAAATAAATACCATCCGCTTTGGCACAGCGTCTTTGAAAACAGGGGTGACGCTTCATTACGCCGAACAAGGCGCTGGCAAGAAGAATGTGGTTATCTTGCTTCACGGGTACCTGGACTCATGGTTTTCTTACAGTGAAGTGATGAAGAATATGCCGACTGACTTCCATGTCATTTCCATAACCCAAAGGGGTCATGGCGATTCGGGCAAGCCCGAAACGGGTTACACTATGACAGATTACAGCGAGGACGTCGTGGCCTTTATGGATCATTTCGGCTACAACAAGGCATCCATTGTTGGTCACTCCATGGGAAGCGTTATCGCCCAAAGAGTGGCGATCGATCATCCCGACAGGGTTCGCAAACTGGTGCTCATTGGCCCAACCGGAGATGCCACCAACAACGAGGTGCTGCTGTTTGTAGCCGACGCCATCGCGGATCTGGAAGATCCCATTGATCGTCAGTTTGTCTATGATTTCCAGTCGGGCACGGCGCCGGACCCCATTTCGGATCAATATATCGAGAACATTGTTTCCGAGAGCCAGAAGGTTCCCGCCCGGGTTTGGAAGGCTGCTTTGGATGGCCTGATTCAGGCCAATTACAGCAATGAGCTTTACCTGATCCAAGCCGAAACCCTACTTATGTGGGGTGATGAGGACGAAATCTTCCTGGCAGGAGATGTGATGAAACTGGCGGAGAATATTCCCAATGTCCGGCTCCAGGTATACCCCAATCTGAACCACAGTATTCAATGGCAACGACCAAGGCTGGCGGCCCTTGAAATTGCGGCCTTCTTGAGGGCGAAAAAAATGAAGCCCCGAAATACTAAATAAAGCGACCTTCCTCCTACAGGCTCGGTGAAGCCTGTAGGAGCCTCCCATTTCCTCCTGAACCGCGCTCGTAAAGATTTTCTTGACGTTTTTCCCACCAAGGCCTATTCTTGCCATAATTCGGATGAACCCTGGTTTTTGCTCCAGGCAAGGCCCTGTTATCGTCTAACAAAGTGAGGTTGTTATGAGTCTTCAGGATACCTATGAGAAGATCCCCGCCCATCTTCGCCAATATGTGGTGGAGCAGGATTACGACGCCTATGACGAGATAGATCAAGCAGTTTGGCGTTTCACTCTGCTGCAGACCTACAACCAATTGAATAAAACCGCCCACGAAAGTTACGTGAAGGGTTTGGAAAAAACCGGGATTTTTCTCGACCGCATTCCCCGAATCGAGGAAATGAACGACTGTTTAAGTCGATTCGGCTGGGGGGCGGTCTGCGTGGACGGCTTTATCCCACCTCGCGCCTTCCAAGAGTTTCAATCTTTAAAAATCATGACCATCGCCGCCGATATTCGCACGGCAAATCACCTGGCCTACACTCCAGCTCCAGACATTATTCACGAATCTGCGGGCCACTCCCCCATTATTCCCGACCCGGTTTATCGAGGGTATTTGCGCCGATTTGGCGAGTTGAGTAAAAAGGCCTGGTCTTCCAAGGAGGACCTGGCTGTATACAACGCCATTCGCCATTTGTCGGTGGTGAAGGAAGACCCCAACTCCAACGAGGCGACCATTCAACAGGCGGAGGACGATCTGGCCCTGGCTATCGACAATATCACCTTCACTTCCGAAAGCGCCCTACTCTCCCGACTCCACTGGTGGACGGTAGAATACGGTCTCATTGGCACACCCGAAGATTACAAGATTTACGGCGCCGGCATTTTATCCTCTGTAGGCGAGAGCTTCATGTTGCATCTGCCCGAGGTGAAGAAGCGCAAACTTCGCACCCGTTGCGTTGAAATGGATTACGATATCACCGAACCCCAACCCCAGCTTTATGTAGTGGATCAGTTCGAAACCCTTAATCGCATACTGGACGAGGTGGTTAAAGATTTTGCTTTTAAAGTAGGCGGGAAGCTGGCGCTGCAACGAGCGGAGTCCAGCGGTGAACCGGGAACGGTGGAACTGAACTCTGGACTGCAGATCATCGGCATACTAGATAGGACGCATGGAGACAACGCCTATTTGAGTTTCACTGGACCCTGCGCCTTGAGCTATAAAGACACGATCATAAATGGGCACGATCAGAGCCGCCACCCTGAAGGATATGGAACACCCCTTGGTCGTTTGGACAACGGGCTTAGCCTGTCGGAGCTTACTGAATACGGTCTGGACCGCTTAGACTATCGAGGTCCGGGAACGCCGATCACTTTGAACTATCGCTCAGGCGTCAAGGTGCAGGGCAATCTGGACAAAATCCACACGGGCGACAATGGTCAGATCCTGCTATTCACCTTCTCCGATTGCACGGTTTCTCTTGGAGATCAAATCCTGTTCAATCCAGAATGGGGCGCCTACGACATGGCGATAGGCGAGCAGGTAACCACAGCCTATGCGGGTCCGGCGGATGTTTCCTTCTGGCCAGAAACGGTCTTCTCAGGCAAAAAGGTTCCCAAACCCAAAAATTACAGCGAAGAAGACAAGCAATTGCTGGAGCTGTACAAAGCCCTCGAAATAGCCCGCGCCCAGGGCAAAGAGGCTCTTTTGGAGATGATAGAACGGGCCTGGCCCGCCTTTAGTAAACGGTTCCCCGATCACTGGCTGCTTCCCTGGTTTATGGTGGAAGCCTTGACGGAGTTGGACTGCGGTGTGAAGCACGTATGTAAAATGAAGGACTTCATGTTGGCGGCCGAATCGAAACGGCCCCATGAAATTCCGGTGACCATGGGCCTGAAGTATCTTGAACTTTTGTAGCCCACAACCCCTTGATTGAGGTTTAACCACTTCATTATGATGGTTGTGTGGTACACTCAGGAATTGTAAAAAGCCGGAACAAACCGGCGAGAGGAGCGCAGACTTGGGAAATCCAATTCGTCAGCATTTGGGCTATCATCGGTGCCTGCTACTGCTATTCTGCTTGTTTTTTATATTCATTTATCCCGAAGAGGTGCTGGAGACCTTGCCGGAAAAAGCCTCTCTAACTGAGCTGTTCTGGCATTTCCTAAGGCCCACCTACTTTTTTATTTTCCTGTGTTGGGTGACCATTTCCGATCTGGTAGCCAATCTGTGGCGTCTCGCAGAGTATGTCTTTAAAAAAGCGTCGAGCTGGAATATCTGGCCCCTGATCCTGGATTTCGCCATCATGTTGGTGCTCTGGTGGTGCTACCGCAAGCACGTGTCCCCGCTTCCGGTTGAACCCGAAGAAGCCAAAGAAGCCCTGCTTTTCCTTTTCAAAGCCGGATCGAGCCTCAGTTGATATCCTGAATTTTCAGGGTTTCCAAGAACTTCACCGCTCGTCTTTGGGAAGGATAGTCGATCATAACTGTATTGGGCCGAACACCCTCGATTTCCTCATCATACTGATAAGTACGTTTTTGCAGATACCAGGGAAGACTGAACTTTTTCTTCTCTTCCTCCGAACAGACCTCCGTTGGCTCTGTGCCTTTGACAAAGGTTTCCAAGATCATGTCCTTCTCATCGCAGTCACAATCCCGAGTAATTTTCTTGCCAGTAACCCTGTCTACAGGCATTTTGATGAGACCTTCGGGCATGGGAAACGGGTCGAGAGGAAGATCTTTTTTTATCTTCTCGAAGAAATTCTTCCAGATGGGTAGAGCGGTGTTGCTGCCCGCGCGTCCTTTGCCAATCGTGTGCTTGAGATCGCGGCCAACCCATGCGCCCGCTACGATGGTAGGGCTGTAACCAACGAACCAGGCGTCCGCATAGTCGTTGGTGGTTCCGGTCTTCCCGGCGAGGTGAGGATAGTTTAACTGTTTCGCGCGACGCCCCGAACCCTTGGGATCGAAAATAACCGACTTCATGGCCTCGGTTACCAGATAGGCGTTCTGGGGTGACACCAACTGCTCGCCCTTTGGAGGATTCTCCTCAATCACGCGCCCCTTGGAATCCATGATCAGGGAAATGAAACGCGGCTCGTATCTCACGCCGCTATTGGCAAAGGTTCCATAGGTATACACCATTTCTGCAAGGGACATTTCCATTGCGCCCAGAGCGAGACTGGGGTAGGGCTGCAGACAGTTATCATTCAGTTTCAAGCGATGAATATATTCCAAGACATTATCATAACCTACCGAATTCAACAATTTTACGGAAACAATGTTCTTGGATTGAGCCAGGGCGTTCCTCAGAGTGACCGCGCCGACATAGCGGTTATAATAGTTATGGGGCTGATAGGGTTTGGGTTTGGGAATCAGGCCCAACCGCATCTTTCGAGCCTGAGTGGGGCTGGTTGTTCGAACCTGCAGCTCCCCGCTCTGGTCGTAATAGAATTGAGTGGGGTCCACAAACAGCGTAGGTTCGTCGAACAGAGTATCGCTCAGCGTATAGCCCTGCTCTAGAGCTGCGCCAAAAATAATGGGCTTAAACGCACTGCCGACCTGACGTTGCGCCTGCTCGGCCCGGTTGAATTTGGAACGTCGGTAATCATAGCTGCCCACCATTGCCAACATATCTCCAGAGTGGGCATCCACCGCCACAAAGGCTCCTTCAATATCGGGTTCCTGGTCCAATTCAAGGGTGAAGGGAAAGTTTTCCTCCGAAACAGGTTTGGGCTCTTCGCCTTCCAACGTTTCGGTCTGTTCTTCATCGGACTCCCCTTCCAAAGTGATGCCGCTCTCTTCATCGACGAAATCTGCCTGGTTGTTGTCCCGATCTTCTTCATCTTTCGGAACCACCTTGAATAACGGTACATCTCCTGGCTTGAAGTATTTATGCATATCCTTGATTCGGGTGATCCAAATGGTGTTGTCCAGATGAAAGAGCCGGTTTTTAATGCGGATGGTTACCGTGTCTTTATCCACATTCATCACCAACCCGCGAATGGAGGCCCCGTCCTGAATGGGCATATGCCAGGATGGGTCGAAATAAGTATCGAGAAGATCCGGGGCAGGATTCTCAACCCCTTTAAATACAGATGGACAATCGTACTGTCTATATCCCAACTGTTTATCCACCCCTTTCAAACCCTCGCGAACCGCCGTTTCAGCAAAAGCCTGATAGTCCATATCAAGGGTCGTGTGAATATCCCAGCCAGATGTTCGAACTTGATCCTCCCCATACTTTTCAAATAAATAGGCTCGAACCTTATCCACAAAATGCGCTGCCACAGGTCTGCTGGCAACACGACGGCGGTCACGCAACTCCATAGGTTGCTTTTTCGCTTCCGCGCATTCATCTGGCGTAATATAACCCTCTACAGCCATGCGATCCAACACAATATTACGCTTCCGAATGCAAGCCTCGGGATGGCGATAAGGATTGAAGCGATTGGGGGCCTGAGGGATGCCAGCCAATGTAGCGCATTCAACCAAACTCAGAGCGCCCACCGACTTGCCGAAATAATACCGAGCGGCGGATTCAATGCCAAACTGGTTATTGTCAAAAGGCACCTCATTCACATATTGAGCAAAAATCTCTTCCTTTGTGAACCGGGCTTCCAATTGAACCGCCAGAAACTGCTCTTTCAACTTGCGCTTATAAGACCAGCGTTTGTCTTTCGTAATATTTTTCACAAGCTGCTGGGTGAGCGTAGAAGCGCCGCGAGGCCTCTTCCGCATGAAATTGTCTTTCAAAGCGCTGAGAATGCCCAGAGGCGAAACGCCGATATGATTAAAGAAGTACTCATCTTCCACAGCCACAAGCGCATGCACAAAATTTTCTGGAATATCCTCAAAATGGAGGGGGATGCGCTGTTCGGAAGAAATGATATCGATAAGATTGCCCTTCTTATCGTAAATTCGAGAATAGAGAACCGGTTTGTGGGATTTAAGAACTTCCAGGTCATCGAATTGAGCGCCTTGCCACAACACGTATTTGCCAACACCCCAGCCGCCCAACACGGCCAGGACCACCAGGGCGCCGAACCATTTCAGGTAAACCAGCCCCTTCTTCGATTTCTTTTTGACCTCTTCAGTCATTCCTACCCCACACACACTCTAAGTACTTCGGCGAAAGTGGTCTCTCCCGCCATCATTTTCCGAATGCCGCATTCCTTGAGGGTCTCCATGCCTTTCTGGCGCAACGCCTGTTTAATAGCAATGGCATCCTGTTTGGCGGCAATCAATTTTTTAACCGGCTCATCCACTTCCATTAGTTCAAAAATGCCAGTACGGCCCTTCAGTCCGGTATAACGGCAGCGATGGCAGCCGTTCCCTGATTTTACACCAAGGGGCTTGCCCGATTTCGTTCGAATGTTCAAAACCTTTGGCTGAGCCTGGGTTAGCAGATCATCCGTAATGCAATGAGGGCAAACCTTGCGCACCAGCCTTTGTGCCAGAACGCCCAAAAGGGTCGAAGCAATGAGAAAGGGCTCCCCTTCCAGGTCGAACAAACGGGCCACCGCTCCAGCGGAGTCGTTGGTGTGCAGTGTGGAAAAGACGAGATGCCCGGTGAGCGCAGCTTGGAGCGCATAGGTTGTGGTCTCCGGATCCCTGATTTCACCCACCATGATAATGTCGGGATCCTGTCGTAAAATACTGCGCAGGGCGCCGGCAAAACTGAGATCCAGCTTATTGTTCACCGAGACCTGATTAAACCCCTCATACACCATTTCAATGGGGTCTTCGATAGTCGTCACATTCACATCTCTGGAGGTGACGCTCTTCAGTGTCGAGTACAACGTAGTCGTTTTACCTGATCCGGTAGGTCCAGTGACCAGGAACAGACCATGGGGCTCGGACACCAGCCGTTCGTAGACATTGTATTCCTTACTGCGAAATCCCAAAGTCTTCATGTCCCGCATGCCCACTTCAGGATCGAAGATGCGGATCACCATCTTTTCGCCAAAGGCAACGGGTAAAATGGAGCAGCGTAGTTCAACTTCCTTGGTCTTCAACTTGGTTTTAATGCGGCCATCCTGGGGTTTCCGCCGCTCGGCAATGTCCATGCGGCCCAGGAGCTTGATACGAGAAAGCACAGCGGCATGGACCTTGGGAGACATGGTCTGAATATCATGCAGAATGCCGTCAATTCGGAAACGGATAATGCAATGCTCCCGTTTGGGTTCGATATGGATGTCGGAAGAACCCTGGTCGTAAGCGTACATGAGCAGATATTCAACCGCTTTAATAACATGAGAGTCGGAAGCCTCAAGCTCCCTTTCGGATTTGAGCTTGACCAGCTGTTCCAGATTACCCAGATTCAGAATGGGATCCAGATCTTTTTCCGCCTTTTGAACAGAGTGGCGAAACCCGTAAAACTCGGTAAGGATGCGGACAATTTCATTTTTGGGCGCCACGACAGGCTTTATTTCCTTGCCTGTGTTGCGCTTCAAATTGAAGATGAGTTCCAGATCGAAAGGATCGATCATGGCGCAGATCAGGGTATCGTCCCCTTCCTCCTCCAATGGAATCACCAGATATTTCCGGGCGAAGGGCCGAGAAATATAACGAGAAAGCAACTCTGAACTCACCTTGAGGGGGTCCAGATGTACGAATGGTATCTGTTTCTTTTCTGCAATCACCTGGGCAACCTTATCGTTGGAAAGGCCGCGCTCCGGATCCTCGGTGAACAGAGGGAAATTTAGCACCACGTCTATGGGGTGAATATCTTTAGCATTTGCAAAGGGACCCGAGTATTGATCTCGATTCTTGCGAAAGGTTAGTTTCCGAATGCGAGGCTCTTGACTTATCAACAGCTCCAACTCGCGGTCCGTAATAATATGTCTTTCAGCAAGCAGGCCCAGGAGAAACTTGACATCCATAATGGTAAAACCCTATCTCCGCGCTCAGCATCCTTAGAGGTTTACAGTATACCCCTATTATGGGTGGACGCACAATGAAGGAAAGAAGTTGAAGAAAAAATGATGACGCGCATCACAGATTGCCCATTGGCGCTTCGGCCACGTAAAGACCGGCTCGAACCCCCATGAACACCACTTCCCTGTCCAACTTCATGTCATTCTTTTGGGCCACCCCAACGGATGCCCGGTTGCCCGACTCAATAAGAGACACCACCTGCTTCATGCCCAGAGACGTGAAGGCGTATTGGCGGACGGCTCTTGCGGCTTCAGTGGCATAACCCCTGCCATGCCAGTCTTTATTGAACCTATATGAGATCTCAAATTCTTGATTGTCTTCGATGGGTTGAGACCGAAGTCCGCAAACGCCAATAAGTTGCCCACTCTCTTTCTCCACAACCGCCCAGTTCCCAAATCCGTGTTTATCATACTCGCCAATCTGGCGCTTCAGAAGATCCTCCACATCCTTTCGTGATTGCACGCCTTTAATGGAAAAGGCCATCACCTCAGCATCCCCCAAAATGCGGTGCATGGCGCCAACATCATCCATGGTAAACCGCCTCAAAATCAACCGTTCGGTTTCAACAATTACAGCCATGTCCCAACTACCCCTTTCCCTTCATCCCTTTTAGTAAGGATAAAGCCAACCGCCAAAAAACAGATCGCGCAGCCATTGTTCATCCGTTACCACGCCTCGCCAAATGAAGGGTTCAGCAAATGCCAGGCTGGCGTTAAAAATAGTCAGAGAAGACTGCTCTTGCTCAGAAGCCTCATCAGGAAAAGCTTCGTAACGGGCAATAGCTTTCAACGTCTCAAACATTCTCGTGTCGTTTTTATAAATCCGTTCGCCCATCCAGGGCAACCAGTGATTGTCGCGCAATGCATTCAGGGATTGGCGAGCATCGGCTTCCTTGTCTAAGCGTAAATAGGTCACTGCTTTTTGCAGGCAATTATAATAACAGGGCTGGAGCATCTCCTCTAAGTCAAAACATCGGAGGGCCTCCTCTATCTGGCCCAATTGGCGATGGGAAATGCCCAGATGAAACGCCGCCATGGGTTGATTGGGCAGAGCCTGAAAGGTTTCGACGGCCTGGCGAAACCTGCCAGCCAACCTTTGGAAAATCCCCAAAAACAGAGCCTTTGTCAAAGGACCATCCGAAAACCCATCACAGTTCTCATAAACAGCCAGGGCATCGCTAAACCGCCCCTGACCGGCCAAAGCAAGTGCGGATAAGAAAAGACCGGGAATGCTTGCGGGGTGCTGATCAAGAAAGTGCTGGGCGCTTTTCTCCGCCGCGTCAAATTGCTGGAGGATCAAATAAAAGAAACCGTGATAAAATGCTGTTAAATCATGTGATGCCGCTTGGTTTGATGTCTCAACCGCCGATTCCAATCGACCCTGCAACACAAGATCCAGGCAACGGGTAAAGAGAACCGGGTCCGTATTGGGATCCCGATCCAAACACTCCCTGACACGTTGTTGCTCTCCTGCCAAAAGAGCAACATGGGCGGGATATATGTAACGTGGCTGGGGACGAGCTTGCTCGTAGGCCTCCCATATGGCAGAAGTATTGCAGCCCGCCATATAGCTGGCCCTGTGGGCGTGCATGGGAAAGGCGTAAAAAGCAGCTCGTCGTATTTGGAGGCCATCAGTAGAAAACCAGGAAAGTTCTTGAGACAAGAGCGCATGATAAACCCTGAATGTATAATCCTCATGCAAATTGGTCTTGTTTATGTAGTACCGAATTCGATGGTGGGCGAAGGCTTGTAAGGCGATCTTGGATGATCGGGCTTGAGGCGCCAAATCCCCATCCAATTTTGATACGTGATTTCGGATGTACTCAAGAAGCCGACCTCGGTCTTCGCATTTGAACATTGCGCCAACTTCAGCAATCACAGGCTGATTACATCCCAAATCGGCCAGATCGGATAAAAAGGCGCACAGCAGATGCTGAAGCCTGCCAAAGACAAAAAATTTGAGATCCGCAATTACAGCCTGAAGGGTAGTTGTCTTTTCCACGGGAAATGAGGCCAGACCTTGACACACTCTAATCCGTTCACTCGCAAAATGTATCAGCGATTTCAGAATGCTTTCGCCAATGCGTTCAAGGACTTGCAATCTAACGCCTTCTGGCCTGCCCTGAGAAGCTAATATGGAGGAGGTCTTTAACAGCCATTGCTCCAAAACCCTAACGGCGTCAAGAGCTTGCACTCCATCTTTCTGCTGTCGTAAAGGCAGTCGAAAAGGCAAGGGCGATTCAGTGCTTTGAGTCGTTAAACTTTCCTGGCAATATAGCTCCAAGGTTGAAATTTGGGATTTGTCCTCCCCCAATTTAGCCAACGCCTGCGAGGAGCTAGCGAGAAGATGGGTTGTTTGCTGCTCCAGAAAGCTCCAAATGTCGGAAGGATCGGAGGCCACATGGAAGATGGAAGCAGCCTTTTCCCTGATGCTTAAAAAGGGCGATTCCTGCAAAGCCCTATCAATCCACCAGAGTGAATTATTTGGGTCCCGTTCATAAAATGAGAGAGCGCTCTGACCAAAAATAAAAAGCCCTTTTTCATTCAAATGTGCGCCAATCAGCTTCTCTGGGAAGTGATGGATGGGAAACACAACCCCACAGCTCGGATCAAAAAAGAGCAAGTTGCGCTCCAGTCGGTCCAAGAGCAGGCCGCATTGGGGACCAACAGTAAGCAGATCTGTATGGCACGGACTGGGAACGAAGGCCTTTCCTACTACCTCCGACTGATTTAGAAAAACCACCTTCTCACAATCAAGGACCATGGCGAATGCGCCTTTGACCATCAATCGTTTGGGGTAAACCAACTGGAGATCTCCAGAATAGTCCACATGGCCGAGATCGCCAATATACAAAATTTCGTCTTTATCCTGTTGGGCCAACCAAAAGCGGTTATCGCTAAACCCAATGGAAGACGGTACCTTGAAATCCGGACCGGAAAGGGTTTGCTTTAGGTCTCCTGAAGTGCTGAAAACCAGGATCCTATGATTCCAGGAATCGCAGACCAGAAGCCGGTCATCGTGTATCAAAAGGCCCATGGGGTAATGAAACTGTCCCTCGCCGTTGCCTTTTGATCCAAAAGAGGCCAGACGTTGAGCGTCTGCCGAATATTTCAAAATACGGTGATTCACCTCATCGGAGAAATAAAAATTACCCTCATCATCCGATACGACGGTGTCTATAGGGCCGAGATCACCAGAATCAAAAGGCCTGATCCATTTTGGTTCAAATACTAACATCGCCAAATC
>JBNKOV010000051.1:0-14305 GCA_050294955.1 Holophagae bacterium | reverse complement strand
AAGCTGGCATAATTTGACACCACCAATCATAGAGAGAGGAACCGTCATAAGGTTCCGTGCTACTTCGTGGACACCATTTTTCCCGCTTATAGGAACTGGCGTTGCCCCCTCTCGAATATCCTTTAATAACAAATCAGACAGTTTTTGGAGATTGGCTAAAAACATCTGTCTGGTCATTTTTACAAATGTAGGGAAATATTTTGGACCATACAGTGCCAAAGTGTTTTGATAGGATGTGCTTTCGAAAAAATCCCATTGAGTCTCTGAGACGTTCTTGTAAGTTTCTTTGACGACATCGCTAGATAGCCACTTTCTTGTAATATCTTGCATTATTTTAAGTTTGAACGGCTTAACTATTATGTCATCTATACCCGCATCCATATAAATTTCTTTATTTTTTTCGGAAGAAAAGCTCGAAAGTACTACAATAGGTGTTTTTCTATTGGTGTTCTGTTCTCTGATTTCTTTTGAAATCTTAAGGCAGTCCATATCAGGAAGCTGCGTTTCCATTAATATGAGATCATACGCATTTTTCTTGCAGTCTTTTATTGTCTCCCATCCACTTGCCGCCTTATGAATATCGCATTCTTGGTGGCCAAGCTTGATTAAAATGCCTTCCAATGCTAGCATGTCCGCATCATCATGTTCAGCGATTAGGATGGACGCCTCTCTTGAGGATTTCTGAGGTTTTGGAATCAGGATATTTAAATCATAAGGCGCCTCATCAGACAAAAGCGCTCGATCATCTACTTCCTCGAAAGGTATTGACACTTGGGTTACCCTCTCAAGGCCATTCTGATGGATCACGGATACGGCGCCATTCAACATTTTTACCAATTTGTGGACAATTGCCACTCCTAAGTCCGAGGCTCGATAGAAATCCTTCAATGTGGGGTCTTCTTTGGATTGTCCATCTTTAGGATATCCTGAAATTTCTTTTCCTTCTTTGTAAAAATCTTCGGAGACAAAGATAACAAGGCATGGTTGGTCGTGATTTCTTCCAATTTTTAGGACCAAGGTCTTCTGCTTCTCGTGAAAGATCCTGGCGAAAGTCCCCACATTGGAGAGAAAATTGGTCAGAATTGCCACAATTGCATTGGGATCTGTCTTCACGAATTGAGGAACTTCTTGACTAATTATGAGGTGAATTGGGATAGGTTGGTCGCTTGGCTGGTACATAGAAATGATTGATTTTGTACATTGAATTAAATCAAAAGGACGGAACTCATACAAAGGCTCGACTACATCTAGCTCATGGCTCCCCATTTCCGTTTCTACTTTATGCAAAACCCCATCAGCAGTTTGTTGAACATTTTCTAATATTTTGGTTTGTTCTTTATTTAAGGGGGTCGCATTTAAAAGGGAAACGTAGGATAAAAGAACCTTTAGCAGCGTTGCCATTTCACCACCGAAATGGGTCAGGTTTGTTTCTTTTTCAAGGATCCCTGCTTCAATCTTTTCAGCTGTTTTTTGGGGATTTAAACCCGTCAGGGTTCCGATGAAATATGTCTTTCCAGTCTTAGTCGATATCTCCCGAACGATTAGTCGAGCAGAGAAATTGTCACCGTCCTTCTTCCTCCCGACCATGTCCCTACCTATAAATGCATTTTTCTTCTGGCCCTTTGGAGTAAAACGCCTCCCCAAAAAGTCATCATAATCTTTTGCGACGGAAGGGGGCATGAGTTTCGATAGGGGTTTTTCTAATAAATGGGATCGCTCATATCCGAATGTCTTAATACCTGGCTCATTTATCCCTTTGATAAGTCCACGATCATCAAGAAGGATTGCGGGATCCGAAATGACGTCCAGAATCGACGTGAATTGGGATTCCTCCAATTCCCAAATTGAGCCCTTTTGATTCGGCTCCGTAGCGATTTCTTTCAGAAGATAGCCCAAGACCTCTTCGCCAACTTCGTCGATAAAGACCTCCCACCAGATTAAGCTCAAGGGTGGAAGTGTCTCAGGCAGCTTATCCTCCAGGTTTAACGCGCCTAAATTTGAGAAAATGCCGGCTGAATTATGGAATTCAATCGAATCTTGTATACGCTGAGCAGAAGTTCCTGCAAGTATGCGACTTGTTGAGCCCAGTCTTCTTGAAAATGCCTCATTGATAAAAACTATTTCCCCGTCCGGCTTGACCAAAAGGAAGAAGGTGTCGAGCGCATTCAATATATTGATGACATTCCTTGTGGTGAAAAGACTCATTGTTTGATCCTTCAATCGTTTTTAGAGCGAACACATTCTAACACATTTTAGTCTGCCTCAAAAGAATCTCCGTTTGATTCCTAAAACAGAAGGGTTAGTCCCGGTTGCCCCTCCAAATCATGGGAATGCTTCGGTCTAATCACCATCAGTAAAAACCATTGCGAAGAAATCCAAACGGTTCCCCCAACCCGAATGACGAATCAAGAAGTTTTTCCAAAGGTTCCAGCGAGTCATTGGTCGTGGGGAGCCGCATGAGTCAACGTTTTAGTAGGAGCCTATGGAGGAAAGGCTAGATTTTTCCCCCTTCCTATCCCAATCATTGGTCCTTTACACCTTAAAACTTGAAACCACATCGGTGAGATGGCTAGCGATCAGCGTTAAACCTTCAGCGGAATGATTCACATCGCTTGCACGACCCGCACCATTTGAGCTTTCGTCTTTAAGGACACTGATATTCCGAACTACGCCCTGAGATTTCTTAGCGGCTTCAGAAGTGTTTTCGGACACAGCGTTGGTTTTTGTTGCAACATCCATAACATTACTTGAAATAAGCTCCAATTCCTCGTGAGTGTGACCTACTCGTTTTGAAACCTCATTCATGCCCTCTAGAATTTGTGACAGGCTTTTTTGATTTTCACTTGTCTTAACATTTTGCTTTTCAACCCTCACCGAAATTTCATCCACCATCCCATTCACCTTATGAATGACCTCTTCAATACACTGCATCTCATCCACTGTGATTTGGGTGGTGTCTCGGATTGCTTGAACCCTTTCTTTAATTTCGTGGGTTGCCTGGTTCGTTTGTTGGGCAAGAGCCCTGACCTGATCTGCGACCACTGCAAACCCCATTCCTGCTGCGCCAGCCCGAGCAGCTTCGATCGTTGCATTTAATGCCAAGGTTGAGGTGAGTTCTGCAATTTCCTCAATGGCAGCAATCACATGGTCAATTTCATTGCTAGATTTGGCTAGGTCTGACATCAGTCGAGCCGCCTTTTCAACAGAACCAACGGCCTTGTAGGTCTCCCTTTTGGTGTGCTCGGTATCTTCTGCAATTTGATTCATTGTGGCTGACATTTCATTGGACGCGGTGTCGAGCGAAAATATATACTTTTCGGTTTTTTGGGTTACTAGGTGAGCCTTGTCCATGTTTTGGGCGACATGTTGCGTGGATTTTGCTATCTCCTGCACACGATAAGTAATGTCTTGGGCTGAGTCTGCAATATTTTGGATATTGAGATTTAAGTCCTCCGTCGTAGCAAATGCCTGGCCAGCTTGTGCTTCTGCCTCCTTGGCCCCGACGGCCATCTGATGAGCAACCTTAGAAAGCGACCCGGAGGAATGAGATAATTGTCTTGATTTACTTTGAATACTATGGATGTTTGCTCTCAAATTGGAAACAATGCTATTGATTCCCATTCCAGCTTGCCCCAGCTCATCTCCACTGGTGATCTTTAAGGTATGGGTCAAATCACCGACTTCCACCTGACGAATGATGACTTTCATATCTTGAATGGGTAAGATCACCATTCGATTAAGCAGCACAAAAATGACCACCAATCCGAAAAAGAATAGCCCCACATTCCATCCTATCAAATGGACCTGATTCTGAATTTCAGCTGCATCTCTTTCGGCAAGTGAGAATTCTAGGCGAACTGCCCCCAGCACGGCGCCGGGCTCGACGCGGTGACAATTTACACAGGCAGGCATGTTATGCCGAATCTGGTTGTTAGCAATGGCTGGCTTAAGGATTGTCAGCACCCGACCTGTTTCATCTTGGCGCAAATCTGTTATGATCTCGCCTCGGGTTAATGCCTCACGATCTAAAGCATCCTTTGGCTGCGAATCTAAACTGGGGTTGGGATATTGGGCATTGAGAGGTTCTCCTCGAATGGTCCTTACAGCCAAAATCTCAGGGTGCTCCAAGAGCTTTTGTCTTGCAATATCCCGGTTGGCAATGACCCCCGTGAGCATCATGGTGTTGAGCAAATCGAAATAGCCCTCCGCTAGGTCTAATGCATGTTTTTCTGCAGATTCCGAAATAGATGCCTTATGCTGCTTTATAGAAATCCAGCTTATGATGCCGCCGGCAAACAGAAGGACGAGGGCGACACACAGTATGATTTTAATTCTAATAGATGGGTTTCTCATAACAACCTCAAGCGACAATGAATTGGAGGAAACTGACATGAATGAATGGTCCCAGAGTTTTTCCGTTTTTTCTGAATTCACATGCAATGGACCTGTGACTTCGGTCCGATTGGGTTTTGACCTTCCTGCCTCCAACCAAGGAGGTGAAATACAAACTCAGTCTCCAAAGGCGTTGCTAAATCTATCGTATCCATTCATGAAGGTACAAATCTCATCAGCTCTGGAATGTCAACAATTCCCACAAGGGTGTCATCCATTCGAATGACGCCTTCCAGGAATTTTGCAACTTGGGCATCCACATGTGCTGGAACAGGGGCCAAATACGATTCATCACAACTAACCACATCTCCTATTTGATCGACAAGTAATCCGACTTGGGTTTCATGGGTCTCAATTCTGGCAGCTCGGGCAACGGGTGACAACTCCCCACTTGTTTTCATGACTAAAAGGCTGGATTCCTTTGTAATATCCCGCTTGGCGTATCCAAGGGGTATACCTGTGTCCCAGATGGTTACAATCTGGCCTCTTAAGTTCAATAATCCAACAATGTGAGATTCAGAAAGAGGGACCGGCGTAAACCGTTTTGTATAGTTAATTTCTCGGATTCCTAGAATATTGATGCCATAAAACCCCTCGGCTAATTTGAAGGTCATAAACTGTTTTTCCATTGAAGTCTCCTTTCTCAGCTTAGGGGAGGCTGGCGAGCATGGTATCAATCGTCTTGATTAATTCGTGACGGTCCAATTTCACTTGATAGGCGTCAAATCCTGCCTTCTCTCCCTCAGCCTTCGCTTGATGGTTGTCAAGAGCAGTAATCGCTAAAACCGGAAGATGGTGGTGTCGTTCTGAGGATTTAATCTTCCGTACAAGTTCATATCCGTTCATTATCGGCATTTCGATATCGCTGAGAACCAAATCCACGGTGTTGCCATCCTCCAAAAGTTCCCATGCCTCAGATCCGTTGACGGACTCAATGACCTCCAGCCCGTGGTCCTGAAGGTAAGCTCGTATCATGGCTCGGAAAAATGGCGTGTCTTCGACAAGGAGGACCTTATGGCTAATGTCGTTGTTCATAAAATCCGTATGCCTTTTTTCCTCAAACAACCCATAGATATCTAGCATAAGGGTGAGCTTCCCATCGATAGTAGAAGTCCCCAAAACACCCTCTTGTTTTAAGACATCTGTTTGGACCGCCACGGTCGTTGTGACAACGTCCTGAACTCGGGTCGCAACAATCGCATAAGGTGATTGAACCAATTTGGGAATCAACAAATAGAACTGTCCGTCGCTATGTACCACGCCTTCCTTGCATTGAATCTTTTTCTCCAGTCGGAAAAGAGGAATCGACTTCCCTCCAATTTGAACGAGCTCTTTGTCCCCTATTCTTTCGACATGGGAAACATTGACCTTTTCGATTCGGGTTATAAAAGACAAGGGGATCGCGAAGGTTTCCTCCGGATGGTTGTTAAAAACTAAGAAACGTTGGGATTCATGATGGTCGGCAAGGGTTTGTTGGGATTCTGAATCGGAAAGATCCTGAAGATTATCAAATCTAAGATGGGCGAGTTCCGCTATTCCATTACAATCTAAAATCATGATCACCCGACCATCACCTAGAATGGTGGCTCCATGGAAACTTTTGATTTCTTTCACAAATGAACTTAAGGGTTTCACCACGATTTCTTCAACGTCCTTGATTTGGTCAACCAAAAGCCCATATTGGTGAACGCCAACTCTCAATACCGTTATGAACTGTGTTTTTCCCGGATTCCTGCGACGTTCTCCTTCAGCCCGTCTGGCCTGGTCTGTTTGCTCCACTTTGCTCCGACTTCGACGGTCCGCCAGGTTTTTTCTGCGATCTTGTTGAGGTTGTCCCTCCTCATCCAAGAAAGTGCGTTCCAAATTCAGAATATCTGCGAGACGAATAACAGGCAATAACTTCCCTCTAAGTCGATAAATCTGGTATTGACCGACTCGCTCTAGCTTGGATGCCATCTCATGCTCTTTAATACAAACGATTTCCTCTATGTTAGACTGGGGGATCGCAAAATCCTCGGATTCGGATTTCAGAATCACTGCAGACACAATCGCGAGGGTTGTGGGTAATTTAATCATTACAGACGTCCCAATCCCTAAATCGGACTGGATATCCACGGTTCCCCCAAGCTTTTCAAATTGGGTTTTAACCACGTCCATCCCTACACCCCGTCCTGAAACCTCGGTTACCTTTTGTGCCGTTGAGAATCCAGGTTTAAATATCAAGTTGAGCGCTTCATGCTTGCCCATAACTTCAATATCTTTGTCAGTGTAAAGACCCATCTCTAATGCCTTAAACTTCAAAAGGTCTGGGTCTATCCCCGCACCATCATCTTTAATTTCTAGATGAACGTGTCCACCTTCATGAAAGGCCCTCAATTTTAAGGCGCCATGTTCGGCCTTTCCAGCTTTGAGCCTTTTTTCAGGCAATTCAATGCCGTGATCAATGCTGTTTCGAACCAGATGTATTAATGGATCCGAGATGGATTCAATAATGGCGCGGTCCAATTCTACTTCTTCACCATCAATCTCAACTTCAATTTTTTTCCCCAATGCCTTTGACAAATCCCGCACAAGTCGGGGCACTTTTCTGAAAACTGCGCCGACCTGCTGAAGCCTGGTTTGCATCACACTTTCTTGAAGTTCTGAGAGTCGTTGATTTAAACTCTGCAATTCAGGAAGGTCTTTGTTTTCCAGTTTTTGGAGCAGCTGATTTCGAGACAGGATTAGTTCTCCAGCAAGGTTCATCAATTTGTTCAAAAGGTCCGTATTGACACGAATGGTCTTGGCAGTTGGTGATTGGACTGTTTCATCTGGAGAGTCTGCAGGGGGAGGCTTCATCACTTTGCTGGGCGTTTTCTGATCATTGACAGGATCCTTAGGGCCTTCGGGGGTCCGATTCTCCCTGCTTGAATCGTTTTGTTTCGGATACTGAGGCGAAGCGGAACTTTTTTCTTTGAAGGAAAGGCATTCATTTAGACTGATTTCACGGATTGCTTCTGGAGGGGTTTTGAGAGAACTTGAGGCGAAATCCATTCCCAACACCGTTGCAAACACAATTAGGGCTTCATCATTGGGATGCTCCAAATTACCATCTTCCCAGACCAACCTTCCAAAGGAGTCCAAATATGCCTGGAAGCTGTCAAAATCCATTTCAGTTTTCTTACCCAAATGGTTCTTCTTAATGAATGGGAAATGATAAAAATGAAAACCCTTTTTCTTTAGACTCTCTAACTCTTTGGGTTTCACCAATAAGCGCGGGTTCGGTTCTCCTTGATGAAAGGCTTCACAATCAGATTCTGTTTTCCTTTTTTTCCTATGAGAAGAGTTTGGATCCCCATCAGTCTGGGTGCGTTTCTCTCGCATCTTCATTACCTCCGATATAGAAACTTCATCTTGTCGATCTAAACCTTGAATCCAAGCTTCCAAGTTCCCAAGAGCTCAGGAGGGAATCCATCCTTTCAGGTGTTTCAGGTCGGCCTTTATTGCGGATGAAGTCAAGAAGATTCTCCATAGAAATGGGATAACTCACTTTTGGGTCTAGGCAGTAGAGGCTGCTCATTTGCTGACTTGAGGAAGCGGGAAATATCATTAAAGCCAGATTTAGCTCACCCCATTTCGCTGTCAGCTGGCTCGACACCATCAAAGTAATCCATTCAATTATTTCTCCGCGAAACATCTTGAGCAACCCAGAACTCCCAAGCGAAACACTTGTCATTTCCACACCCCAAGGGCTAAGCATTCTCAGTACTCTCTCCCTTCATCATCGGATTAATCAAGCGAACCCTATAGCATTTAGCTTAAAACTTTTTCAAAATATCTACTTCGGATGTTTGAATCATTTCCTTTTTGAACCATATCAGAGATTACGGATAGAACATTAGTAATGGTAAAATCCCCTCTCAAAATATGACCTTAGAGATCTTGACTTCATAACTTCAAAGTAATCAGGCTCTCAACTGATATAATTTGGGGGTTTTCTTAGGTGTATCCGCAAAAGCACATACCCGTGCGATCTAGGTGGATGTCGTAATTTGGGGCTGGGTTGCAAAAAAGAAATAATCTATTCTGTTCCGATTCTTGAGGGAAAATAAAAAGGCTCGACTATGGGGCTACAAAAAGTGGTTGATTTTGAACAAGTTAGCAAAATCGTAAATGCGTGTCGAGTTCCAACGTAAGTACTTAAAAAACCTGGAATGCACCTTAAATCTTTTAAAACCTGGGACCCTGGACGATCAAATAAGTAACTTGTGTTTTTATGGTTCACAAACATTGATTGAACTTTAATAATGCCTCTGGTTGGTTTGCCGATAACCTTATTAAGATAAAAGGAGGTAGTTATGCTGCGTAACGTTTCAATTATAACCTCACTCGTCCTTTTTTTAAATATTGGGAATGCCCTTTCTCAAGAAAGTATCGACCTCTTTAACGCTTCTTTAGAAGAGTTATTAGAAATGGAAGTAGGCCCTCAAAAGGAACAATCTGAAAACGGCCTCCACTTTTACGGCTTTGTAGCGCCGCTCGCAGCTGAACAAGTTTATCAGTTTCCTTCCAGGAATGACTTGGGTGAAACGGTTAAAACATCTGAGCCTTTGGATTTTAGTGACCCCGAAGGACACATTTATACAAAGGTAAGATATGGCGCTTTTGAAGGCTCCGTAGATTTTTTTGCGTCGACTGAAGCAACGAGAGTCGAAGCTGCCGCAGTCTCCTTTGATTTTGGTGAGGAATCTCAATTTTCCATCCAAGCCGGAAAAATGTTCAGGAAGTTTGACCTCTATAACGAGACACTCAATCATTATATTGTTTTTATGGGCATTGAGGCGCCTGAACTTTTTGATTCTGACCACACGATTCCACGGTATGCAAATCTCTCCTTTAGCTGGTGGCTAGGGAAGTGGAACTTTAATGTTGACACAGGAAATTCAGAATCGGGGGCCAAACAGGACCTCGTTCCTTTAGGTTGGGATTTTCGTTATGATTACGGTGGTTTAGTCTTTGGAACCTCGGGTTATAGCTCCTCAATTACTGGTAAAAGTACAGTGCCTGGTGTTGAACTGGGGGAGGGTCCAGCGAAGGGCGGCGTATTGCCATGGATGAAGGAACACCGGTATGCTATTTTTGGTAGCTTTGTCCGGAAGGAATTCAACAGAATGATGGTTGAATCTGCCTTTTGGTATTCACCCCATACAGGGGAAAGAAGCCGCGAAGGTGTGATCACTCTATTAGCAAACACACATCTGAACCAAAGGCAAAGAGAAAACTTCTTCGGAGAATTTCAAAGCCTTCCAGACGATGCGTTGACTGCTAACCATGTTGAAACCAATGCTAAATTTGATGTAAGAACTGCCTATTTACGACTGGGGTACTCCTTACAGAGAACCGTTTTCTATGCCCACTGGGATTGGATGGATCATCCCGAAGTCATCGCAGAAAAGAAATGGGGTGGTGACAATGAAGCAGGTCTTTCAGATCAAGGATCTTTCACGAAATGGTCCTTGGGTGTCGTTTGGAGACCTAAGAAAAACCTTGCAGTAAAGTTTGACGTCAGCGCACATGTTCAGAAGTTTAATGGTTCCAACGTTGTTTATCCAGAGGCAAGACTTCAGGGCTCTTGGGCGTTTAAATTTAACCCAAAAAAGGAAACCTTTCAGTAACATGCCTTCAAATCGAGTCGCCACCGGGTGAAGCGTCCACAAAGAATGTTTTTCAAGATTTCTATTCCCTAGGTCGCTAAATATAAAGCCGCCATTGAGACGTTTTCTTGCGCAAATTGAAAGAGCGTTTTTTTCCAGTTCTCTCTAGCCTTGTTTTCTCTGTACGGAGTTTTGATCTGCCAGGGGCTCATCATGAAACCGATTCCAATGCATTGAATTTTTTCTGTGTTTCTGTTATTAGCCCTAGCTCTGAATGGAAGGCCTTCACCACTTTTGGTGAAAAGGACTTGCCCTCCAAAGCCTTTATTTTTGATAATACTTTTTCAAAGGGCCATGAATCCTTATAAGGCCTCTTGGAAGAAAGGGCGTCAAATACATCCACGATCGACACGATTTGGGCTTCCAAAGGAATCTCGTCCCCTTTTAAGCCAAAGGGATAGCCCGTGCCATCCCATTTCTCATGATGATGCAAACATGTCCTTTTCGCCATGAGGAGGGTTTCCGATTGATAGTTGGCAAGGATTTCAGCACCAAGTTTGGTGTGATTTTTCATGATCTCCCACTCACTTGGACTCAGTTTTCCTGGTTTGAGCAAAATCGCATCTGGAACCCCGACCTTTCCAATATCATGCAAGGCAGAAGCGAAATAGATTCTCTGACAGTATGTACTATTCATGCCCAAGGCCTTTGCAACGATTTTCGAATACTCGCTTATTCGATGAATGTGTTGGCCGGTTTCGTTGTCTCTGAATTCTGAAATGTGCCCCAGCATGCTAAAAATCAACAGCTCCTGATTCTGACCCATCATGTGGAATTCATCCTTGAAGAGCCTATTGATCCGTGCAATCAAAACCTTGGCATTGACGGGTTTAAAAAGAAAATCTACGGCTCCTAAATTCAAACTTTCAATTTGAACCTGATCCTCCTGTTGACCTGTTAAAACGACAACGGGGATCTCTGCTGTCAGTGGGGTTCGTTGGAGCAATTTAAGAACCTCGAATCCACTCAGGCCTGGCATGATTAAATCCAGAAGGATCAGGTCTGGACGACTCTTGGCAAAATGAAGCGCTTCCTCACCATTTTTAGCGGTTAAAATTCTAAAGTTGGGCTTAAGGATCCCAGAAAGCATTTCCCTAGTGAATCGGTCATCATCTACTATCAAAACGGTTCTCATGGTCAGTTCCTTCGTTCTTGGTTCAGATTCTAAAGTAGTTAAAAGCTTATCTGATCTATGACCAATCATTTTTCAACTTTCATTCTCAAAATAATGATCGGACATAGGATTTATCGGATGGGATTCCCTCTAACTTTATGAACCACACTTTTGACTTTACCAGCATTGTGTGAGTTTCTGGGAGATTGTAACGTCCACACCTTTTTTCAAAATCACGTGGTCTCCAACAATACTCTCGAATTGAGAGCTGTCATTTAATGGTGAATAACTAGTCGTGGTCTGACCGATTATTGAATTAACCTGGCTTGTCAGCCTTTCTTCCAGAAAGGAGTGAAAGGCCCTTGTGGCTTGGCAATTTTGGTCGGAACTTCTTGCATTCCCAATCGAGTAAAATTCCATGATGCCACTACATCCTATCTCAGAGTAAAGTACTTGTTGGTTTTCGAAGTTAGGTAAAATACTTAGGAATGCGATCTGAATTCAGCGCCTCTTTGTCAATTCTTTTTGCTGTTATCGCTATATCCACATTCAAATTTCCATAAAATAACATCCTTTTAAACAAAGGCCTTGAAATGGTTTGAATATCTTAGGAAAAACCCATCAATAAACCTGAAGAGAGTACCGATCAGACTATATGGCAATGGGAATATCCGAATGGAGGTTCATATGTTCAGGCTTTTTTCAGCTGCAGTTGCAGAGCCGGAAGTTCTCAGTCTGGTCGATGAGGTAAAATCAGGAATTCCTGACCTTCTCGACCTCAACATCATGGTAACGGATGAAAACTATGAGATAATTTACACCAATGGAGCGGTTGTTTCCTTTTTCAAGGAATATGAAGGCCTCATTGGACAAACCATACCAGGATTTCGTGCCGACCAACTCCTTGGTAAATGCATGGATGCCTTTCACAGAAACCCTTCAGTTCAAAGGAAAATCCTTGACAACCTAACTGATTCGTATGAAACAGGAATTCAAATTGGTCCCTTGCTTCTTGGCCTCAAAGCGAAACCGATCCACAATCCGGAAGGAAAGAGATTGGGAACTTTCGTTTTATGGACCGATGCAAGAAAGGAAATCGAACATGGCGCACAAATCGAAGCCATTAATCGTTCCCAAGCGGTCATTCATTTTAAAATGGACGGAACGATTATCGAAGCAAACCAAAATTTCCTTAACATTGTGGGATATGAGGCTTCTGAAGTAGAAGGCAAACACCACAGCATGTTTTGTGAGGAAGCGTTTGTAAAAAGTGAAGCCTACAAGAACTTTTGGGATGCCTTGAACAAGGGACAATTCCAAGCGGCCCAATACAAGCGAATTGGAAAGAATGGCAAAGTCGCCTGGATTGAGGCGTCTTACAATCCCATATTTGACATGAATGGAAAACCCTTCAAGGTCACCAAATTTGCTACCGACTTGACCCCCCGAAAAAATGAGAACCGAGAGCTAGCGGACAATTTCGAAACCAATGTGAAGACACTTGTAGAAACTGTTGCCGACTCGGCAGTGAATGTGAGAGAAACGGCTGGGAGTATGTCTACTTCAGCAGAAGAGACCAGTGATCAGTCCAACGTGGTGGAACAAACCACCCATGAACTTTCGAAAGCCATTGAGGAAATATCCATTCAAGTCTCAAACTCTTTGCAAATTGTGGAAACAACGACTGAAAAAGTTCGAATTTCCCAGGAACTGGTCGGAAACCTGGTTACTGCTGCCACCAAGGTTGGTGAGGTGACTTCCCTAATATCCGACATTGCCAACCAGACAAATCTCCTGGCATTGAATGCCACCATTGAAGCAGCAAGTGCGGGAGAGGCCGGCCGAGGTTTTGCCGTTGTTGCCGATGAAGTGAAAACGCTCGCACGGGAAACTGCAAAGGCGACAAAAGAGATTGATGCTCAAATCCGTGAAATGCAGGATTCCAGTCTCAAAACAGAGGAGGCGATCAAAGAGATCCCAGTAATGATGGAACAAGTTGGAGATATTAGCAGAGCGATATCCAGTGCAGTGGAAGAACAATCTGCTGCAACAAATGAAGTTTCCTACAACATTACGATGGTAAAAGAGGCCGCAGGCAAGACCGGTGAATCTTCTGGTGCATTGTCTCAAGTGGCCATCGACTTATCGACGAACTGTGATGATCTTCAAAAGCGTGTTGATGCATTTCTAGAGAAAGTTCGAGCTATGTAACAGCCCCACTCTCCCCTTAATAAAATGTGTGAGTGTAGCCACTCACCATTCCCCCCCCATCCTCTGCATCAAGCACTCAGCCACCATCTTTCAGTCAACATTCCAGGTTGAAGTACTAGTTCCGGATGGACTTGCTTTAATATCAGCCAATTGATAGAGACCTGTATGGACCCTCTTTCCCTCTTCATGGTGGAAAGGGGGTCCACAAAATTCATCAAGGGACTCTCATAATTTTTAGAGGTGCATGTCATGATTTTTTATGCCCATCTTTTGGAGATGGGTTTAAATAACAAATTGTTTCTCAAACTCCTTTAAGGAATGTCTTGCCATAGCTAGATTGGATTTATCTTGGTCTAATACAACATAAAGGAATAAAGCTTGAGCTTTTGCAAGTGGTCGGATGATATGGTATTGGGTTTGAAGGGAAATCAGCATATCTTCGAATGCATCGTTATAACCCAAAGTTTTCATTGTTTTCTTTTTGCCCGAATAACCTGTGTGTTTCCAGCAGCTGCCAAATCTAGATCTAGGGCTCCTGTACTTTGCTTTCCTAAAACCATGCCACTTTCTGAATCAACGAGACAGGCCCCAAGGAAGCCATCAATTCTTTCAAGGATTTTAAGTTCTGCCTTTGACATTTTTTGTTACTCCTTCAATAGAAATAAGAGTCAAACACCATTTGCTATTTTGACTGAACTCCTATTGGATATCAATAAAATATTTTGACAATCCATTGTTTTTAAAAAGCTTGTGAATTCAGTAGAGAAAAGGGCTAATTTTATACATCACAATATAAATTTTCCTGTTTCTAAGATATTGGAAAAAAATTAAAACGGAAAAAAAATGAAATCGGTAGAAGAAAAGATGTTTGGGATTTTTTTGTAACTGATAGAGA
>JBNKOV010000050.1:0-14329 GCA_050294955.1 Holophagae bacterium | reverse complement strand
CACCCTTTTTAACGATGTGGATGACGCACATAAAAATCTTCCTTTTAACACCAGGAACCTGAATGCAACGGACACTGCCGACTCGATCTCCACCCTGATTTGCATGGATCTTTCAGACTCCTCCGTAACCACCAGCGGCATTGACTCTCTCATATCATATGATATTGTCGCATTTGATCATACAGCGGAACAGTCCCCAGGTGTCTATGGCCCCGGCAACCTGACAAGAATCAACTTTGCTTCGGACTTTCGAATTGCACGCGCCAAAGACCGCAGTGTTGAGGTGCCCGTTTTTGGCGCCACCGGCGCTAATACCTGCCTGGCGGACATCATTCCAGACGCGCAAAATTTCACAACCCTTTCCAGCAACCTCAATTTCCAATTGAACAGCGGCTCGGGCGGCCCCTATCTGACTACCGACCTTTACCCGGGCGCTTATATAACACTCAGCGTTCCAGATGGAGCTGAATACGGTTTCGAATCCCCGGCTGTACGATTCGTTGGGCAAGGCATGACTCCAGGAACAGAGTACCTGGACAATCCAACCACCATCAACGGCAGAACGATATACCGAACCGCCACACTGGTTTGGACAGGCAATGTCACCGCCATCTCCAACCTGGATTTGGAAGTTGAAACAACCCTCCAATACTACCTGGGCGCCAATCCTGGCGATGCGTCCCTGGAATGGCAGTTCACCTTTTTAAACCACGGCAGCGCCTACGATGACGCGCCCTATGATGGCGAAGAACAGAAAAGACGCTGCGATCCCTCAGAGTTCTCCCCCGTCCAAGGCTCCACCCTGATTGGCTCCATCAGCAACCAACTGGCCGTGACCCGTCAGCCAGAAGACCTGGCCGTTTGCGCAGGCCAGCCCGCTTCATTTGAGGTTACAGGCTCAGGCGGCGGAATCTCCTACCAGTGGTACAAGGACGACGTGCCCCTAAACCTGGAAACAGGCGCCCAGCTTTCACTGGGACCGGTTGATGTAGATGACTCGGGTTCCTACCATTGTGAACTTACCAATAGCTGCGGAACCGTAGTTACCAGAAGAGCGCTTTTGACCATTAATGAAGGCGAACCCTGCTCTGAAACCCCTGGTGATGGGTTGCGCATGGTCACCCATATCACCGGATTTGGCAATGGATTCGACACCAGCATTGTCTTCACCAACAGAGGCGGCTCTCAAGAACTGGTTTCCTACAAAATCTACTATCACAGCAGCCCCGCGCAAACCTTCTCCACTCAGGTGGTAGCGCTTTCCGAGGTCACCCATTCTCTGAGAGATGAGGCATCCTCCGGCGCCAGCCATTTGGAGTTGACCGACGCCAGCGACAATGTGAAGATGACCGTAGTTTACAGATCGACCCAAGATAACGCCGGCCCTGCTCATGCGCGTGAAACCACAGAAGTTTCACGGAGATGGCGTTTGTTTGGCGGCAATCCCCAAGTAACCTGGGATGGCGTGGCCATTGTCAATAAAGGCAGCCAAAGCGCAGAAGTAACCTTGCTTCAAGTAGACGCTTCGGGTCAAGAATTGGGTCGCATGGTCATTGCCAACAGCTTGAGCGTGGACAGCAAAACCATCGCATTGTTGGCCGATCTGTTCACCTACCAGGAAGGCGCTTCTTTTGAGGTCACGTCTTCCCAGCCTCTGGCGGTAATCGCCTTGCGCGGCAACCTGAACTCAACCTTCCTCTGGGAGAGCCCTGCCCTGGCTCTGGAGGAATAGAAAGTATCGGTCGCTTTCCACCTTCCCCTCGGCGGAAAGCGACCGCTGTCCCCGGCTTTGATTGATTGAAAAAACCACCCCGTCGCATTAGGAGAGGTCCCCAACATCAATCAAAGCAACGATCCGGGCCGCTTTTGAGCTACTCCTGCCAAATGATTCGCTCAGAGTCTCGGACGTTCTTACTCTACAGGCTGGACGCCCCCCCACACATCCCTCACACTTAGGCGTCCGGCCTTTCTTTTTCATGGTTGAAAGCTCCCCGATCTACTTCATTTTAGGGTACAATAGAGGCTCGCAAGTTTAACTCGAAAATGTTATAAATACTATTTCGTTTTGAAACTTGACCGCTGGCGTAGCTTTGGAGAGAATTTGAGAATACGTGGATGGCTTTTATTATATCGCGCAATTACCTGGCTGGTTCTGATCACCATTCTCATCCTGCTGCCCATAATTAAGTGGATCAATCCCAAATTTGCCAAATGGTTTTCACTCAGGTTCTGGTCCGAGCCACTGTCCTTTACGCCCAAACTCTGGATTCACGCTGTTAGCATGGGTGAAATTAAGATTGCGCTTTCCCTGCTTGACACTCAACGGGACGAGCACGGCCAGGTTCCTCCAGGCGTGCTGCTCACCACCTCTACCCAATCGGGTTATCGATTCCTCACCGAAAAGATGGGCAAAAACTGTGTGCGCTATCTGCCGTGGGATGTAAAATTCGCCTACCGCCGATTATTCCATGAGCTGAAAACGCCCAACCTTATCGTCGTGGAAACCGAAATCTGGCCCACCATTTTCGACATGGTGGTTTCCTCGGGCGCCAACCTGGTTATTGTCAACGGTCGTCTCAGCTCAAAAACCACGAGACTGGCCACCAACACGCTGTTCCGGCGAACCATATCCAAGGTCACCCGCATAGCCGCAAGAAGCATCATGGACCGAGATCGGTATCTTCAATTTGGCATTCCCATTGACCGCGTCACCATAACCGGCAATATCAAGTACGATTTCAAACCCAAAGCATTGGAAGAAGGCGATTTGAGCAATTGGCTCAATCAGCCCGGTCCCATGTTGGTTTTCGCCTCAATCTCAACAGACGAGGTCGCAACCCTGGCCCCGCAGGCAGAGCGGCTTCTGGACAGCAACGCCAATCTCAGAATTCTCTGGGCGCCCAGACATTTAAAGGATCTGGAACACCATACCGCGGCGTTTGCCGGTTACGATCCCCATCTTCGTTCCCAATTGGGAGACCAGTCGCCGCGGCTCCTGATGTTGGACACATTTGGCGAACTGGCGGGATGTTATGCATTTGCAGAGCTTAGCCTGATTGGCGGCAGCTTCAATCAGCGGGGAGGCCAGAACTTCCTGGAGTCGCTCCAGGCGGGAACCCCAGCGGTCATGGGTCCCAACACAGAGAATTTTAAAAGAGAGGTGGATGAAGCCTTGGAAGCCCAAACCATTCTCTGTTTACAATCTCCCGATCAGGTCGCAGAAACCATGGACAAACTTCTCGGAGATAGAGAATCTTTAAAAGCCATGTCCGACCGTGCTCGGGAGTATCTGGCCAGGCACGCTGGCGCTATAAAAAGAACAGTTAGCGTTCTCAACGATTTGAAAATTTTTAAGAAGAGGATACCGGAGGAATCATGAAAAAGGTCTGGTTTATTTGTATTTGTCTCATGTTGTCCACACTCGCTCAAGCGGGTTTTGGCGTTGCAGCGGGCATCTACTCGCCCAATACGGGCTTGGAAGATAATGACAACGGAGTGCTTCTTGGCCTCAATTTTGAGGCTAAGCTTGCGCTCTTTGGGCTAAAGTTGGAGGGCTTCTACATCGACAGCTCAGGCCGGTACGCCTCAGAGCTTGGCGAGGAATTCGGCGAAGCGAACATCGATATCGAGGCCATTCTGGCGGCAGACTTCATGTTCTACCCGGTAGGAACCACCTTCTTCCTGCAAGCAGGTGTTAACTACATCAGCATGAACGCCAAAGAGTTAACCGACTTCGACTATGATGTTGTCAAGAACGAATTGGGCCTGGAAGGCGGCCTGGGCGTGAAGCTTTTTGACAAGCTCATGGTTCAGGGCAAAATAATGTATACGCCGGACGCCATCGAAAGCGACGTTGCAGACACCCTTGCCGATCTCGATGAAGACCTCATGGGTTACATGGTGAGCGTCAGTTGGCAATTTTAAGTAAAATGGCCCGCAAAAGCGGGCCTTTCTTTATTCTTCCCGCGTGGGCGGCTCCATGGGAAGCGCTTCGTTTTCCCAGAGAAATGCGTTGTCTCTTCGTCCTCTGAGCCCTATGACCGACAAGGGCTCCGCTCCCAAAATTTCATACCAGGCCACAGGCTCTCGACTGCCTTCGAAAACATCTGTAAGCAGATAGATCTCCTTTTCCATGACCTCTACGGGATAGAACGGGCTGATAAATCCCAATTGCTCTCCAGCCGCATTAAAGACAAAAATGGAAAGAGGGGTGGCCACCTCGCCAGTATTTACAACAGCCAAACCGTCCCAGGTAATGGACGGGTCCCCTGCATAGATGCGCCATCTCAGGGTTTGGGTATTGGATTCCTTCACATGAGCCGGACCCTTTTCCAAGCCAGAGGCCTTGTAGACAATGGTCACCGTCACACGCTCGTCTGCATTAATGGTGATATGGGAAACGTCTTGGGCGTCCTCTGGCAGATCGGTGCGCTTCGCAAAAAGTTCTTCAATGCTCATGAAAAGGGTAGCGCCCTGCTCCAGGGTCCCTTTGTAGGTATCGTAAAATGCGCCCAGGCGATTCCAAGCCGTAAGTTCGTAGTTTTGCTCAAGACTCCCCAGATTGGCGATAACCACCTGGGCTTCAAAACCGTTATTTAGCCTCGTCACATGGGGAATAATGCGCTGTTGCGCAGTGGCGATCCAAGATAGAGACAGGCAAATCAAGGCCTTGATCACAGCATTCTTCATAGCTTTCTCCTTCTCGTTTCCTCACATATTGAAGAAATGTTTAGACCAGGAAAGCGGCAATGGCGGCTCACTTCATCGATTGTTCAATCTGAAACAGGTCACAAAAAACACGACGTCCCCGTCTGGCGAGCCCTGTTTTTTTCCAATCTGTTTCACATAAAAACAGCATGACGCGGCATGGTTCGTCCATCGCTCATCTCAAGCCTGAAACCACCATAACCTACTTTGGCTGAGCGCGTCAATGTCAAGCATTCGTATTTAGGAGCCAGATCACATTCTTTACACATTTCCGGTTGGAGAGGCGCTGGAATTTAGATCCTCCGCGCCATTTACAGGGTTCGCATCCGCTACCTGCGCCTCCTCGGAAGCGCCATCTTCCGCCACCTTGTAAATAGGAGTAACCAGACGCTCTGTTCGATGGCCAATGAGGGTGCGAATCTCAATCTCGTGCTTGCCCGGTGCCAGATTGGACAAATCCATGCGACATTCAAAAGCGCCGGATTGGGCTGGCCGCACCTTGCGAATCAGTTGCTTGTCCAGGAGCACGCTGATGGTCCGTATCTTCTGTGGCTCCAATACTCTGCCCATAACATTCAACCGCGATTGAGATATTCGTTGTCCGTGAACCGGATTGTAGACCTGAACCATGCGCGACATAGCCTCTCCTTGCTTCGTCAATGCCTCTATTCTGGCGGTTCAACGCAGGGGATGCAAGCAACTTCGACAAATAATTCAAAAATGTGATCCAGGCCATCTCATCAAAAGCCCGCCTCCAGCCTCCTAAAACCCAAGTTTGGAAAGCGTCTTGGGTGACGATCAGATCATTGCTGCGTCCTCAAGCTAGACAAAACCGAATCAGGGTTCCAGATCCTTGCGTAGAAAGCTGTAAAGATAAAAATCATGCCACACCCTGCCCAGCATCATATGTCTTCGCAATTTGCCTTCTCGCTGAAATCCCAATCTCTCCAAAAGACCAAAGGAAGCCTTATTCTTTATGGAGCAATAGGCCACCAGCTTAACCAGCGGCGTATGATTGAAAAGGAACTCTCTCAAGGCTTCCATCGACTCAAAAGCGAACCCCTTGCCCTGAAAGTCAGGATGCAGACGATAGCCTACCTCGGCGCGAAGATCGTCTCTGGACTCCATGCGAAAGGCGATCTCGCCCATCACGTGATCATCTTCCTTTTTAGTAATGCCAAAACAGCACCATTTCCCATTTTCAAGCGCCATGGGATGCTGCATATTGGCGATATGCTCCCTGGCCTTTTTGCGGGACATGGGAGGAGCTGTATAACGAGCCACAATGGAATGGCCTCGATGCGCCAGGGTAGCCTCCAGGTCATCTGGTCGCAACCCACGAAGAACCAGGCGCTCCGTTTCAATGGGAAATGGCAGGTCTTTTGTATTCTCAGGTAAACTCATGACAACTCCTTTTTTTAAAACAACTCCAACTGGAAAGGCTTCTCCTCGGTTTCCGCCGGCCAAGGCGGAAGCGCCTCTAAATCCGGCAGTTCACGAACCAATAGTTCATGAAACATACGACAGAGCTGGGGCGCTAAGTCATCGTCCGGGGCCTGATGCATAAAGATATAGGGCGTCCGTCCCTCCCTAATCCAGATAGCCGTATAACCCGCCCACTCTTCCAACGCCGCTTTATCTTCCAAGGGATCCGGCCTGCCCACATAACGCAAAAAAGGGTTTGGCCCAACAGCGCCCGGCACAACCGGCGTCTTGGGTTTCTTGCGCTTTGATTCCATAATGTCTGGATCATGGGTCGCAAAATCCATGAGACGGCGCGTGTCGAAAATTACCCGATCCATGCCCAGATCGGACAGCATTTGGTCAAAGTCCCATATGAACTCATCGTAAAAAGCGGGGTGCCTGGCCTCCACCGCGTATTGAAATTCTTTAGGCAGTTCCATTAAAAACTGCTCCAGCCTGGCGAAGTCGGAAAATCCGGCTGGCAGTTGTAGAAAAAAAGGACCCAATCTGGGGCCGAGCGGTTGCATAAGTTCAAGGAACTGTTCTACATCGCCTATCGTATTCACCAGTGATTTGTCATGGCTGATCCGTCTGGGGAACTTGAAGGCAAACCGAAAATGAGGCGGCGTTGCGTCTCGCCATTTCTCAACAGTCTCTACGGCGGGCAATCCATAAAATGTAGTGTTGCCCTCCACGGCGTTAAAGGCGGAAGCATATTGACGCAAGAACTTTGCAGGCTTTGCGTCGCTGGTAAAGACCTTGTTTATCCAGGCTTTGTTGCCCCAAATGGGGCACCCCAAAAAATAGTGCGCCATCCTCGCCCTCTCCAAAATTTCCCCTGCATAAGGTTAGCGCTCCCGAGGCCCGATCGCAAGCAGGAAAATAAAAGTTATGCTTGTCAGCTCTGCCTTCATTGGCTATAACAAAAAGCGATACAGACCTCATGCTGGAGCTGATATGCATTTTTTACCCTTCATTTTTTTGGTTTTCGTCATGCTTCCCGGCTTTGGCTTCACGGAGCCGCCTCGACTGGGAAAAAGAAGCCAGGGCCAGGACTGGCCCCAGTTTTTGGGTCCTCAGCAAAATAATAAATCCACAGAGAAAGGGCTGATTACTCAATGGGAAAACGGCCTTCGCGAAGTCTGGTCCACGGAGGTGGGCCAGGGTTACGCCGCACCCGTCACCTGGCGGGGGAGACTCTATTTTTTTGACAGATTGGATGACCAGACCCGACTCACCTGCATGGAAGCCGAAACCGGCAAACAGCTCTGGCAAAAAACCTACACCATGTCCTATGAAGACATGTACGGCTTCAGCAACGGACCGAGAAGCTCTCCAATCGTTGAGGATAACAGAGTTTACACCTATGGCGTAGAGGGTAGGATGAGATGCCACAACGCGGAGAACGGCGCCCTGATTTGGGATGTGGACGTCAGCTCCCAATACTCGGTAAAGCAGAATTTCTTCGGCGTAGGCGCTAATCCAGTTCTTTATCAGGATCTCCTCATTGCCCAAGTTGGAGGAAGCCCAAAGGACAGCCCTGGCATCAAGAGCGGTGAAATCAAAAGCGATGGCACAGCCGTGGTGGCCTTCAAGAAAACCACCGGAAAAGAGGTCTGGCGAACAGGAGACGAGCTGGCTTCCTACGCCATGCCTCGTCTGGCCCGCCTAGACGGCAGAGACTGGTGTTTCGTCCTGGCTCGGGGCGGCCTCATCGCACTCAATCCCAAAACCGGCAAGCAGGATTTTCACTTCCCCTGGAGAGCCAAAAAACTGGAGAGCGTCAACGCATCCACGCCTGTAGTCTCCAACGACCTGGTGTTCATTACCGAGTCCTACGGACCGGGCGGCGCCTTGCTGAAATTCAAGCCGGGCGCCTATGAGATTGTTCGCCAGGATAATCGGAGAAATCAAACCCTGGCCGCCCATTGGCCCACGCCCGTGCTGCACGAGGGACATTTGTACGGCGCTCATGGCATGGGCGGAAAATCGGATTTCAGATGCGTATCTCTTGAGACCGGCAAGGTCGCCTGGAGCCAACCCGGTCTGCGCCACGGCAATCCGCTCTACGTAGACGGTCACCTGATCATTGGCGTAGAAGGAGGCGATCTTATTCTAATCAAGGCCTCTACCTCCGGTTACCAGGAAATGGGACGATTGGAGAAACTCGTAAAAAAGCCCGCATTCAACACAGCGGTTCTCTCCCATGGCCTGCTCTACTTTCTTGGCAACGACAGATTGGTCTGCCTGGAATTGATGAAACCCTAACACCGCCCACAAGGGGATATTCGGAGCCTTATGCCAACGCTTCTCTTATTTTCCGCAACAATACTAACCAGCTCTTTCCTCATCTTCCTGATTCAGCCCATGTTCGCCAAGATGCTTCTACCTGTGCTGGGGGGCGCGCCTCAGGTCTGGAACACCTGCATGGTCTTCTTCCAAGCCACCCTGTTGCTGGGTTACGCCTACGCCCACCACGGCTCAAGTCGTTTGGGCTTGTGGCGCCTGGCTCCCATTCATCTCCTAGTCATTGCAACGCCCCTCTTCATCCTCCCCTTTTCGGCCAGCGAAATCGGCCTGGCCCCAGTAGATAAGAACCCCAGTCTCTGGCTCTTGGGACAACTCATTCTCACAGTGGGTGCGCCTTTTTTTGCGCTTTCCACCTCCGGCCCGCTCCTGCAAAGATGGTTCTCTCATACGGAGCACCCCCATGCGGAAGATCCCTACTTCCTTAACGCCGTTGGCAGCGCGGGAAGTATCTTGGGTCTTTTGGGTTATCCCCTGATAGTTGAAGTCCTGCTCCCTCTGACCGATCAGAGCCAATACTGGACCGCCGCATACATATTCCTGCTTTTTCTCATATCGGCCTGCCTATGGAAGGCGTTGAAGGACAAAGGCTCCGCCCATGCAGAAAATGTACAACACACGCCGCCCATAGCAGGAAAACGAAAATTGCGATGGATTTTTTTAGGCTTTGTTCCGGCAAGCCTCATGCTGGGCGTCACCTCCTTCCTTACAGCCGACATTGCAGCAGCGCCGCTTCTATGGGTCATCCCCCTTGCTCTATACCTCTTATCCTTTGTCATGGTCTTCGCCCGCAACCCCATTTTACCCCATTCTTGGATCATGAAGGCCCTGCCATTCTCCGTTGTCGCGCTTCTGGGGCTCATGGCATTTCGCATGCACCACCCCATGCCGCTGACCATGGGCCTCCATTTAATCTGCTTTTTCGTTATTTCACTCGCCTGCCACGGCGAACTGGCAAAGGACAGACCCCCGGTGGACCACCTCACCGGCTTCTATCTCCTGGTTGCGCTGGGCGGTGTCCTGGGCGGGGTTTTCAACGCCATGGCGAGCCCGGTGATCTTCAATACGGTTTTTGAATACCCGCTGGTTGTGGCCCTTGCTGGCCTTATTCACAGGAACCCAAACAACAGGGAAAAACTGGAATGGCGGGATTGGGTTCTCGGGCTTGCGCCCATGGCCTATATTGCTGCTGCTTCATGGATCTGGATTTCTATGGAAAACACAGGTCCTCTTTTTAATGGCATGCTTGCCACAGCAGGCCCGCTTCTCATTTTTTGCGTACTATTTATGAGAAGTCCTCTGCGCTTTGGCCTGGCCTTGGCCGCCCTTTTGGTTTCCATCCAAACCTCCGCCAAGAAGGAGTTTGGCCACGCACTCTTTACTCAACGAGGTTTTTATGGGGTTCATCGCGTGACCTACAATGAAGGAGAAAACGCCAATATCCTGTTCCACGGGGTAACCGCCCACGGCATGCAGAAGAAAGATCCAGCCGCTGGCAGACGCCCCACCGGCTATTATCATTATTCGGGTCCTGCTGGCCAGATCTTCACCGAGCTGGCTCCTGAATTGAAGCATATTGGCATTGTAGGACTGGGCACGGGCGGATTGGCCGGATACGTTGGCCAGGGCCAACATCTCACCTTTTTTGAGCTGGACCCCCTTGTGACGGCTATAGCGGAAAATCCTAAATACTTCTCTTTTCTTGCCGATGCAAGGGAGGCGGGCGCTCGGATTGACATCCAAATGGGCGATGCACGAAAGAGCCTTGAGAATTGGAGCGCTCCTCTCGATTTGCTGCTGCTAGACGCCTTTAACAGCGACGCCATCCCCATGCACCTTATCACCCGCGAAGCCGTGTCCCTCTATTTGGAAAAGGTTGGTCCCAACGGCCTGATTATGTTCCATATTTCCAACCACTACCTGGACTTTTCCGGAGTCCTGGGCGACCTGGCTGGCGCCCTTGAAGTGACGGCTCTTCATCAGTGGAGCGGGTTGAAGACTATGCAGGAACGCCGCGAAAGCAAGTTCCCGTCGGAATGGGTGGTGATGACGCGAAACACGAATATTCTAAAGCAATTAAGAGAATCTGGCTATGATTGGCGCGAATTGAAACCACGTCCTGAGGCCCAAATCCAAACGGATGATTTTTACAATTTGTTCCAGGTCATCAGATAGGTTGCGGCCAAAAAGGCCATTGCACAAAGGGGAAAAGACGTCCTCTGTACATAGGCGGCAATATTTCCGTCGCACTTTAACGAACAGCCTTTATTTTACACAAAGAAATATAGAAATCGCACAGATGCGCTTTTTCTCGCGTATTTTCGTGAAATAACAGTGAATACTTGCCAAAACGGGACCATAAAAGTAAACTTAAGATCAGACCCATCAGCTTGACTGGCGCAGCCCGTACCAGGACTTTTCACTGTTGGCGTCACACTTTGCCGCGATTGAAGCTGGGATCAAGTGCCGAGGAGCTTCCATGAGCATTAACAATCGGATATTGATTGTTGACGACAACGAGGGTATTCGCAAGGATTACCGCAAAATATTATGCCCCCAAAAGTCGCTGGATCTTACAGAAGCAGAGTCTATTCTTTTTGACGAAGACGACGACTTGGAATGGGACCTGACGGAATTTGAGAATACGGTTGTTGAAGAAGAAACGGAGCCGCCCTACGAACTCGATTTTGCTTCTCAGGCCGAAGAGGCCTTTGAGATGGTGAAAAAAGCCGAAGAGGAGAACCGGCCCTACGCGTTCCTCTTCACCGATGTGCTCATGCCCCCAGGCAGAGACGGCGTCTGGCTCACCAGGGAAATCTGGGAGACCTATCCTGAAACAGAAGTGGTGCTTGTAACGGCCCATGCGGACTACAGTTGGGAAGAGATCGTCAACGAATTGGGCGAGACCAGCCGCCTGGTGATCATAAAAAAACCCTTCGACCGCATTACCATCAAGCAGATGGCCATCACGCTCACCGAGAAGAAAGCGGCCGAAATGGAGTTGAAAGAACATCGCGATCACCTGGCGGACGAGGTGGCCCGAAGAACGCGAGACCTGGTTGAAACCAATCGGGAGCTGGAGCACGCCAGCAACGCGCACAAACGCAAGAAGGAATTGCTGGAAAGCATTAACCGTCATATTGCCACGCTATTTGAACGAAATGAGGTGGCGGTCTGGTACGAAGATTTTTCAAAAGCCCGGGCTATTTTAGATAACCTGCGAGAACAGGGCGTAGAGGATCTGGCCGCCTACCTGCGGAGCAACCGATCCTTTTTAAAGAACCTGGCCGATTCGGTGAGTGTAAGAGACGCCGACGAGCAAACCCTGCGCATGTTCCGGGCCGACGCCTCTTCCGATTTCCTATCGCGAATCGGCAAACTCTTCACAGAGCAGAAAGAGGAGACCTTCATAGGCGAGTTGTTGGCAATCTGGAACGGGGACAGAGCCTATAAGGCTGAAACGGAGCAGGTTGGCCCCAAAGGCTCCAAATTATACCTCTCCCTTTCCATGACCGTGCCCCAAACCGAAGAGGAATTTAAGCAAGTCCCGGTTAGCGTGCGCGACATCACCAAACAGCGCAAGGCCGAAGAAATTCTTAAATATCAGGCTTATTACGATGATCTCACCAAACTCGCCAACAAAAAGCTGTTCCACGAGCGATTGGAACTGGCGGTAGAAGAACAGCGTCGCTTGCAGTTCGGCGGTCGCATGTCTGACCCGGATAAGAAAGACGAGGAGCTGGTGGGCGTCATGTTCATTGATCTCGACGGGTTCAAGGCGGTGAACGATAACCTGGGTCACGCGGCGGGAGATCAATTACTGCAACAAGTAGCGGTTCGAATAAAGAACTGTTGCAAAAGGAGATCCGATACCGTGGCCCGTTTGGGAGGAGACGAATTTGCGGTTATTCTTCCCAAGATTGGCAAGCCATTTCATGCCGAAGTGGTGGGGCGCAGGGTATTGGAGGCCTTGAACGAGCCTTTTGATCTCCAACTGACCACTAGAAACCAGACAGAAACTGTGAAGGCCTCCATTTCGGGCAGTATTGGGGTATCCATCTTTCCCATGGACGCCAAAGACGCCAACGAGGTGGTGGAAAAAGCGGACACCGCCATGTACAAAGCCAAAAAGGCTGGCAAAAATGCGCTTCGCTTTTTCACCCAGGAAATGGAGGGTGAAGCGGAACGCCGCCGTGTCCTTGAAAAAAGTCTTGAGAAGGCTCTGTCGCGCAAAGAACTTCGCCTCTACTACCAACCACTGGTCAATCTTAAAACCGGCAAAATATCCGCAGTAGAGGCCCTGCTCCGCTGGGAACACCCGGAAGAGGGCATGGTAAAACCCGCTGAATTTCTTGCAATTGCAGAGGAGACCGGGCTCATTACCGAAATTGATCGCTGGGTGGTGAAAACGGCTTGTTCCCAGTTGAAGGAATGGCGGGACGCCGGCATCTCCTCCTTGTCACTCTCCATAAACCTGTCCGATAGATTCTGCAGAGAACTCAAATTCAGGGAATACCTGGAAGAGGCTCGAAACATGGCGCCTTCGGATTGCCCGCCCCCCATTCTCGAAATAAAGGAAAGTGTGTTTGTCAAAGGCGGCAACCAGGTGAGGCAAGATCTTGCGGCTATCAAAAAGCTGGGATTTCGCCTGGCCTTGGACGACTTTGGCACGGGCGCCTCCTCCCTTACAGAGCTGTCCTCAGCGCCCTTTGATTTCATTAAAATAGACAATTCAATTGTCGCAAAGACTGCCGACCCCCTGGCCGACGCGTTGATTGCAGTAGCGCATAAACTGGGATTGGAAGTCATTGGGGAAGGCGCAGAAACCAGGGAACACGTTCTCTTCCTCAACAGCAGAGATTGCGATTCTGCTCAGGGCATCTACTTTAGCGAACCCTTGGAACCACAAGCATTTCTAGATCTTATTCGAGGCGACTCCTTCGCAGATCGGCTGCGCGCATAATCCCAATCACCCTACAGGCAATCGCCGGATTCTTCCTCCAGGATCTTGTTAATGCTGTCGATGGCCGATAGGGTGCGCTTGCCATTTAACTTCCCAATTTCCGTCACCAGCGCATTGATCAAGGAATTCAACGCGGTCATGGAGTTGGTGAACATCATGCCTTCACATGGGGCAATGAGCACGCAATCCGCCCATTGCGCCACTGGCGCGGAGAGGCGGTCACAGAAAGCGACCGTGGTCATTTGGCGTTTTCGAACCGCCTTCAGCAAAGCAATGGTGCTGTTGGAGTAAGGCGGAAAAGAAAAACAACACAGAAGATCTTTGGATTTCCACGTAATAAGCTGCTCCAAGGGAGAGGTGAACCGGGTGGAAAGCGGCGCTGCCCGCAGGCCAATTTGAGAAAAAAGATAAGCCGCGTATTCAGCAAAAATGGAAGACGCTCCAGCCCCAAAGCAATGCACCACGCCAGCTCCGGCAATGGCCGACGCAGCCTGATTAAAGCTTTTTATCTCATTGCCTTCAGCACACTTCTTCAGGTTGTCCATCTCCTGCTGAATAACCAGGTTCAAGGTAGCCTCGCCCACAACCTTCGGCGTGGACCGAATGGTTTGATTTTGGGCTTGAAGATGGGTGACAAACGCGCTTTTAAGCCCGCTGAACCCATCAAAACCCAATCGTTTTGAGAAACGGACCACCGTAGCTTCCGACACGCCAGCCCGGCTGGACAAAACCGGAACGGGCAAGAATGGGATTTCCTCCATATTTTCCAGAACAAACCCAGCCAGCTTCTGCTGCTGCCGGGTTAAATCCGGTCTTTTTTCTAGAAGAATCCTCTTTAAATCCAATGGTTCGTCCATACCACCCTCGTATGATCAAAACCCGATAAAA
>JBNKOV010000049.1:0-14377 GCA_050294955.1 Holophagae bacterium | reverse complement strand
TCAAGCCCAGGGCCGTGGCGTTGGAGCTGACAAAACCAACCGCCAGACTTAAGGCGTCG
This sequence comes from Holophagae bacterium, assembly GCA_050294955.1. GTDB lineage: Bacteria > Acidobacteriota > Holophagae > Acanthopleuribacterales > Acanthopleuribacteraceae > JBNKOV01. The sequence continues at coordinate 14,318 of JBNKOV010000049.1, read as the reverse complement.
GCGCGACTGTCTGGGGCAGTAAGGTATCCGCCCCGGTTAAATAGTATCTTTGTAATCCCGGTGTTCTTATCGAATCGCGCGGTTAATCCGGGCAATTGTTTACGAGTGTAATCCAGGGCTTCTATCTGTCTTGCTGTTGGATCTACTTCAAACGCGCGGTTTGAGCTTGCCCGGGCGTCGAAATTCCGGTTGTCGCGCTTGTGACTGTCGGCATGTTGAGCCACAACAAAGGCGCTGAAAGTGAGTAGTCCAAGAACCAGTGAACGGAGAACACAGTTTCTCCAAGTTGCATGATGCAGCATGTTACCTCCTAAGCTGGAATCGTCCCGCCATTTTGAAAATTTCAGCGGGATGAACCTTCAACAAGATGAAGTAATAAATAAATGGCAATTCGGTCTTTCATTGACCTACCGGCATATGACTCATGAACCAGAGACAGGATTGCCCAAGAGAACACGCAAAATCACAATTGCCGGCGACAATAAACCGGTGTTGAATGGTACGCATCACTATATATGGATCACAGAATTTAGTCAAGACATTAACACAAAGATTTCACCAGCCATTTCAGGGACCATCATCAATCGCCTACAAACAAACGGATTAATTCTCATAGCTCAAGCCAAACTTCTAAAAAAAGCCAAAAATCTAACCATGCGCTCACAATCTTTTTGATATTTCCCTTGCCACCTTTAACAGACAAGCGCATTTTTACAAAATGCGAGGGCGGCGACACAGCAGCTTTCCAAGCCGTTTTTTTGCCGACCTTTGGGCGCCGACGTCGAAGACCAGAGGCGATCCCGTCTTCAAATCGACGCGGGAACTTGTTCTGTCGCATTGCTGTTGCTTTCGCGCTTGGGTATAATAGGGGTTATGGCGCATCTTCCGAGTTGGGTAATCCCCCATAAAGGCGTTTCATGTTTTCTGTGCCCATTGCTTTTACCACTGAAGCCAGGAGGCTATTGTGAACTCGCAGGAGCAGGATCGGCTCGAAGAATTGTTTATCACGCTTATGGCTTTGGAGAAGGACGAGCGCCCGGCTCTCATCGAGAGCACTCGCGAAGAGAACCTAGAACTGGGTGAGAAGCTGGAAGAAATGGCTTCCCAATACGCCTCCTTCGACAACGAGGTCATGGAACAATTCACGCCCGATTTCCTGCAGGAAATTGTGGAGAGCGAAGACGCGAGATCCATTTCCGACTTTTCCATCAATTTCAACTCGGATACGCTCACTTTTACGGGAAGGAAAAAAGACGGCCTGGGTTTGATCCAGTCCCCTATTGATCCAGACCAGGTAGGCTCCTACAAGATTCTGAAGAAGATCGGCGAAGGCGGCATGGGCCGCGTGTATCTGGCCGAAGCCAACAGACCCAAACGTCTGGTGGCCTTGAAGATTATCGCCAATAGCCAGGTGAATCCGGCCCGTTTTAAATCGGAATACGAGGCCCTGGCCAAGATGAATCACGAGCATATTGCTCGGCTCATTGACGCGGGGGACACTCCAGACGGCGAGACCTTCTTCACCATGGACTATGTAGACGGCAAACCGCTTATCAAGTTCTGCCAGGAGCAGAATCTGGAGATAAAAGATCGCCTGGCCCTATTCCTTCAGGTGTGCGACGGGGTTCAACACGCCCATCAAAAGGCCATTCTCCATCGCGATCTCAAGCCCTCCAATATTCTGGTTTCCCAGGAGGCGGGCAAGGCCACGGTTAAGATTATCGACTTTGGTCTGGCCAAAGCCCTGGACAAGGGGTCGGAGAACCTATACCAGGAAACCCAATTCGGCACGCTGGTGGGCACCCCGCTTTACATGAGTCCGGAACAACTGGACCGGAAAACAAACCACCCTGACATCCGTGGAGACGTGTATTCTCTCGGCGTGATCCTCTATGAGCTTTTAACCGACAGCCACCCTCTTGACCTGGATTTAATCAAGAACCTGCCCCTGGACGAGGGTTTGAGAATCTGTCGAGAAGAGATCTGCGACAGACCCAGCGAGCGACTTTTCAAATCCGCCTCGTTCTCCGCTGAAATGTTGGAAGGCCGAATTGAGGTCAAGAAACGGGCTGCAGGGGTGCGCGGCGATTTGGATTGGATCGCCATGAAGGCCATGGACAAGGATCTAAAGCGCAGATACCAGACGGTTTCGGAACTGATCACAGATCTCAACCATTACCTGGCGGACGAACCCATCTCCGCCCGCCCGCCCAGCCTGACCTACCGAGCAGGCAAATTCATTAAGCGTTATAAGCTATTGGTGACTGCTACAAGCCTCACTCTGGCCGCGTTAATTTTCGGATTTACCCTGGCCACCTACAGCTCAATTAAAACAGCTAGGGCTCAGGCCCAGACTCAAAAAGCGTTGGAGAAATTGGAGTCCATCAACGGTTTTCTCTACGAGATGCTGGCTGCGCCCGATCCCACCAATGAAGGGCGCAACGCAAAAATTGTCGATCTGCTCATCAAAATGGAATCGCAGTTGGAGCGCGTTGACCAGATGAACGAAGAACTGGTTGCGTCCATCCGCGAGCGTCTGGGCGTCACCTATTTGGGCTTGGGTCTTTTCGATGAGGCGAAAACCAATCTGGAAATTGCTGGCAACCTTCAGCTTAAATTACTGGGTCCAAGCGATCCGGACACCTTTCTAAGCCGCTCCCAATATGCCTACGCTCTAAAAAAACTGGACCAGACCCAAGAGGCCCTTACCCTGCTGGAAGCCTTGTATCAGGATTTATTGCCCACCCTTGGGCCAAACCACCAATACATGCTGAAATGCAAATACCTGGCGGGTCTATGCTATCGGGATTTACACCAGTACTCGAAAGCGGAATCCTATTTTAGAGAAGCCCGGGACGGCCAGAGCCAGATTCTGGGGCCAACCCACGCCAGCACGGTCCGCTCCCTGGTAGGCCTTGCCAACAGCCTTTATTTTCAGGGTGAAAATGAAACAGCGGAGCGCTTTTACAAGGAGGCGCTGCCCATTCAAAGGGAGACTTTGGGTCCGCAATATCCCGACACCCTGCGCACCGCTGTGGCTCTTGGAAATTGCCTGATCAAATTGGGTAAATACAATGAAGCCTCCGTTTTACTGGGCGACGCCGTTCAGTCGTGCAAACAGGTTTTTGGGAAACATCGCCAGACCGACCTGGCTCTGTTCACCTGGGCGAGATGCTTGAATAAACTGGAGCAATACGACAAATCCAGCCAGGCCTTTGCAGAGGTCGCCGACTACCGCCGAGAAAACTTTGGACCCGATAACCCTTCAACCCTGAGAGCCATGAACCTCCAGGCCATCGCGCTCGGGGAAAACGGCAATGTGGACCGCGCCATTGCCGTGCTAAAAGAATGCATCGATGTATGCAGGCAACACGGGCTCATTGCAACCCCTCAATACTCCAAAACCCTGAACTCCTACGGGCATTATCTGAAAATAATGGGCGCAACGGAACAGGCCGCCCTTGCATTGGAGGAAGCCTTGGATCTTCGCATAAGGGAAGAGGAATTCGGATTGAACACCCTGGTGACCTGGAGCAGCCTGGGAGACATTTACGCGATGGAAAACAAGGCGATGGGCCTGGAATTTGCGGAACAGGCCTGGTTCAAATCAAGAGCCCTTCGCCCCCACTCTCATTTCACGACCTTCTTCGCCACCGTTTATGCGGAAAACCTGATAAGCGCGAATCGCCTGGACGAGGCCAAAAGCCTTCTCGAATTCTACGCCCCCATCGCCTGCCAACAGGACGCCCACGAGGCGCAAATGCAACGGGCGTTGATGACCTACGAAGAAAAAACGGGGCGCTCCATCCTGGCCTACAACCCATGATCGCACTTTTCAAACCACCTTGCCAGTACGCGCCAGTCCATGGTAAGTTCTTGTAGATGAAAGAAGAAAGGCGATCAGGAGACTTCCATGCTGTTATTTTTATCTCTCTTATTCATCCCAGACGGCGCGGCCAAATGGCATATCCAAGACTTGGAAATCTACACCCCATTAAGAGTCGATGAGATTGCCGCCTCTCCCGACTTTATCTATATTCTTGACAGGAAAGAGGCGGTGGTCCACCAGTATAGCGGCCATGGCGAACCTATCAGGCGTTTTGGAAAGAAAGGCCAGGGACCCGGTGAACTACAACACCCCAATAGCATCCAACGTTTTGGGGATAAGGTGTATATCGAAGACATCAAGGGCCTCTCCATCTTCAGCCTGACCGGCGAGTTTCTGGAAAGAAAGGACACGCCAACCCGGGGAAACACTCTGATAAAAGTAGAAAACGGCTATATTTACGGAGACTGGGCCTATTTTGGAGAGCAAGACTACCCGGGCCGGCTGATATGGGCAGACGACAACTTTCAGAATGAAAAGGTGATCATAGACCTACGGGCCAATCCCAGCCAGGAAAAGCCGGAAAACCCCATCTTCGATCTCAACAAACCACTCCCCTACAACCCAGCGCCCGAATCGCCCATCCTCATGAGAAGTCAGGATGGATCAAAGGCTTACCTGCGCCATGTCTCCAACAATATCACCCTCAGCGTGGTAGATCTGAAGACCCTGAAGCCGGTCACCTTCACGGTTCCGTCAAACAGGATTCCCTTTAATGAGGATTGGGCCAACGCCAAAATGAAGGCAATGAACGAAGCGCCAGCCCAAGGGAACTTTAAAATAAAATACGCCGCGAACTTTCCCGATTATTTCCCTACAGTGCGGAGAATGAAGGTATTGGGAGACAACCGGGTCTACTTTCAGCATTGGTCCGGGCTCCCCCAAAAAGTGTGGCCCATGACCGTGATCGACGAATCGGGGAAGGAAGCGAAAGGCGCGTTTCCGCCGGAAGCCTTCGAGCGGGTCGTGGCCATCTGGAAAAATGACGCCCTTGTCACCACCTACGACTCTGAAGAGTCTGCAGGCCTTGCCCGAGTAGGCTTAAAGCAACTGCCCGCCTTCATCCAAGCTAACCCCATCGAGTTTGAAAACAATGCTGGCTTCTTTATTATCCTGGATTGACGCGGGTTTGAAAATAGGCTGCGGACCTCAGGCCCGCAGCCTTAATGCCGACTTGAAGTCGGACTCCCACTAAGCTCGGAGGAATTGAACTCGACGATTGAATCGGTCGGGAGGCACGCTGTTCCAGAAATCCCGGTCCTCCAGGGCCTGGGTAAACGCCTCAAGATCGTTCTGAGCAGCCGGGGCCTGAACCCTCTTTCTACTCCCGGGATAATAGTCGCCGCGGAACTTGAGGTCCACCAGAACCAGCCAGATGCGGCTATCCAACGAATTGAAATCTACCTTTCCATAGGCCTGAATACAGTCTGGCTTCTCGCTGATCCTCACCACTTCGGCGGCCTGCTCGTCGAATGAAATATTGAACAGAACCACCATCTGTTCGTGAGTCAACTCTACTTTGGCTTTATTGGCCTCCACAAAGGCTTTGGCCTCATCCCCTGTGAGCCCGCAGCCGCTCACCAAAACATCGGCAGCCGCGCTTCCAATGCCCGCCTTTTCGAAATGATCACGGGCATCATCCCCTCTCCGATGACCCAAATCATAGCCATGGCCAATGGTAACCCCAGACGCGCCGCCCGGCCAGTGCATATTTTTACATTCCTCATCCCTACCCTCAGCGTCGTAGGTTAACTTGGATTTAATTTCCATGTAACTCTCCTCGGTGATGTTTTTCTCATTTCTACGGTTCATAAGCAGCCAGAGCACAATCAGGCGTGAAAGACCGAAAATCTAGAGCATCGTGGTTAGGACGCAGCCAAAGCGCAAATGTGAATTTTTAATTCTTTTTCACATAAGAGTCAGACATCAAAACCAGACCTCTCGGGCGCCCGGCAAAATTGAGAAATGATCTCATGCCAACGGCTCAAAAGCGTGCGCCTTCATGTATAATGTTATCCAATTCATTTATGGGGGCATTTCTCACACCCCAGGCGATTGTACAAAATAAGGAGAATTCCGTGGGCAAAAATCCTACCCCAATCATCTTTCTACTCCTGAGCCTTTCCCTGGCTCATGCTCAAGTGTCTGAAGTTCAAACCTTCTATCAATCCCCCGATTACACCCTGGACCTGGGCGGCCAGCGCTTTGATCCCCTGCAAAGAACCCCGCAAATTCCGGACCATTTGCAAGCAGCAGTCTCCGAAGGTTCCGACCTCTTTCTTATTCAATATCAAGGGCCCACGCAAGATCAATGGCTTGCGGACCTGGGCCGTAGCCAGGTGAAGATTGTTCAATACATCCATCCCTTCACCTACATTGTTTGGTCCGATGCAGAACAACTGGCGGACGCAACCCGGTCTCGCAATGTCCGTTGGGCCGGTCGTTTTGAACCCGCCTACCGCCTGCTCCCCCGCTGGCAGAACCTGAATGGCGAGAAATTGGAAGTCATTGTCCTGGCCTATAGAGGCGCGGACACAGCCGAAATCAGGGACAGCCTTCGCGCCCTGGGCGGCGAGGGCTTGGGCGCCAGAATCATTGACCAGCGCTTTGAAGCCGTCAGCCTTACAATTGAAGGCAATCGCCTGAACGAGATCGCCCGAATCCCCGGCGTCTACACCGTACAGCCCGTTCCCACGGACGGCGGCGCGCGAGGCGAGTTGAGTAACCAGATTGTAGCCAATAACATGACCCCAGACCTCGTGCCCTTTGTGGGATACCAGGCCTGGCTGGCCCAGATCGGCCTCACCGGCGTCGGCGTGATTGCCGCCAACGTAGACGGCGGCGTGGATGAAAACCACCCCGATCTTATCGGCCAGTTCCTGCCTTGCGTGGGCACAAGCTGCGGCGGCTCTGCTGTGGATTCTCACGGCACCCACACAGCGGGCATCATGGGCGCCACCGGCGCTTCTGGAACTGTAGACGCCAATGGTTTTCTCCGCGGACTGGGCGTAGCGCCCGGCGCAAAAATGGTTGAACAGCGCTACTCCGGCATCTTCACCCAACCAGGCGGCATGCTGCTGTTGATGACCGAATCCAGCCAGAACAACGCCACCATTTCGGGCAACAGTTGGGGACCGGCAGGCTCGCCGCGCGGTTACGACAACGACACCATGCAGGTTGACATTGGCGCTCGAGACGCCGATCCCAACACCGCAGGCAACCAGCCCTTCACCTACGTTTTGTCCATCATGAACGGCGGCGGCGGATTCCAAACCCAGGGAACCCCGGATGAAGCCAAAAACATCTTCACCATTGGCTCCACCTGGGCCCAATTCTCCACCAACGGAAGCCCTAGACCCAACTTAAACAGCATCTCCGACAACTCCGCTCACGGCCCGGCTTTAGACACCCGCTTCATCCCACATATGTTGGCGCCCGGCAAAGCGGTGGACTCCACCACGCCGTCCAGCACCTATGACTTCAAAAGCGGCACCAGCATGGCCTCGCCTCATGTAACCGGCGGCGTGATGCTGTTCTTTGAGTTTTATCGCAATCTGCCGTCCAACCCGGGCGGCGAAGATCCTTCCCCCGCTCTGGTCAAGGCATCCTTCATGCCCGTGGCCGTGGATCTGGAAGGCAATACGGATGCAGACGGCGGGACCTTGGGCCACCGCATCGACTCCAAACAGGGCTGGGGCCGAATGGATCTGGAAGCGGTGTTAGATCCAGACGTTCAGGTTCTCTATTTCGACAACCCCCAGATCTTCGACAACACAGGCGAGTCCTGGAGCGAGACGCTTGGCGTAGGCGATCCCACCAAACCCGTGAAAATGATGTTGGCCTGGACCGACGCGCCCGGCCACGGTCTGGGCGGCACGACCCCGGCTTGGAACAACGACCTGGATTTGGAAGTTAACTATAACAGCAACACTTATGTAGGCAACAACATTGGCCCAGACGGCTGGTCCGCCATTGGTGGAACCCACGATGCGATGAACAACACCGAAGGCGTTCTGCTTGGTCCCACCACCTCGGGAACCTTCACAGTCACCGTTAATGCGACCAACATCACCTCCGACGGCATCGCCAATATGGGCGACCTCACGGATCAAGACTTTGCCTTTGTCTGCTACAACTGCGTTCTGGAGCCCACCTTCACCCTGGAATCAGACGCCAATAATCTTCAAGCTTGCGAACCTGACGACGCCGTATTCCAGTTGACCATCGACTCCCTGCTGGGTTTCGACGAGTCGGTTACCTTCAGCGTAGACGGCTTGAACGGGCTCACCGCCAATTTCAGCGAGAACCCGGTGACGCCTCCTGGGACCACGACGTTGACCATTGGCAATACAGACGGCGTCGCGCCTGGCGTTTATCAATTGACCGTTCAGGCCGTTACCGCCAGCCAGAACCGAAGCCTGCCGCTTGAGGTTGAGGTGCTCTCGGAAGTGACCACGCTCACCACGCTCCAAACCCCGGCAAATGGCGATGTGGATGTTTCCATTGCACCCACCCTGAACTGGGACGCGGTGGACGGCGCCTCCAGCTATGTGGTTCAATTGAGCGCAGATCCCACTTTCAGCGCCGATGTTATGGAAGCCACTGTTTCAACCAATAGTCTTGAATCCAATTGGACCCTGGCCGCCATGACCACCTACTACTGGCGGGTCAGTTCGTTCAACGATTGCGGACCCGGAGCGGGTTTCACTGGCGCCTTCAGCTTCACCACCGGGCTGGCCACCATTCTGCTGATCGACGACGACAACAACGCCCCAGACGTTCGGGCCTCCTACACCACCGTGCTGGATGCGCTGGGCTTGCCTTACGAAGTTTGGGACACCAACAACAGTAACATGGAACCCGAACTCAGCTTTATGCGAGCCCACCAACCCATCATCTGGTTCTCCGGCGCCGCCACGGGCAATCCCAAAAGCGGACCCAACGCCAATTCAGAAATCGACCTGGCCGCCTACTTGAACGGCGGAGGCTGTCTCATCCTTTCCGCTCAGGATTACCTGGACGACATGGGCTCCACCAGCTTCATGACCGATTTCATGGGCCTGGCCTCGGGAACCACCAACGCCGTTCACGAAACCATCTCGGGCCAGGGATCGTTCACCGGAATGGGACCCTACACCCTCACGCCGCTCTTCAAAAACAACAGCGACGGTGTAACCGAAGATGGCGGCGCCGAGTTGCTGTTTAACTCCAGTCAAGGCGGCGCAGCCGTGGGCCGCACAGGCGCCAACTTCAAAACCGCTTGGATGGCCTTCCCCTTGGAGTTCCTGACCGAGGCGGACATGACCGAGGTTATGGAAGCGCTCTTGGAGTGGTGTGGTCTTCAGCTCGGCTGCGATGAAATGGCCGACCTCACCGACAAGTACACCGACTGGGGCGTTTCTGAGGACATCACCACGCTCATCGATTGTCTCAATTCAATCGAGCCTCTGTAACCCTGTTATTGAGGCCCCAATCGTATTCCAGGAATATGATTTGGGCCTCGTCAAACACCGGCGTGGGGGCGTGTTTCTTCAACAGAGCGCGAACCCCGTCCTCTCCCCCAAAATCGGCCTCGTACCATTCAAATATTTTCGAGAGATACCAGGTCTGGGTCATGTCATCGTACATATTGCGAGAGAGATCGCCAATAAATCGGGCAGTCGCCGCTTCCAGCTGTGAATCCAATTCGCCTGCTGAATAGGCCCGGGCGCTCAAAGGCGGGCAAGACGCCGAGGCGCAATTCAGGGCAAAATGCAGCCTGGGATCGTATTGACGAATCACCTGGGTTTCAAATCCGTGCAGCGAAACCTGAACCCCAGCAACCACATAGGCCCGCTCGCGAAAGAACTTGTGCAGGGCGCCCGCTTCATCCACCGAGTCAATGGGCCAATAACGCAACACGCCGCTGATCACCAGAGCGTTGTAGGCGTTGATATAAAAAGCGAGCCGCTGGTCATCACTCTCAAATAGGCTCGGCGTCGCTCGCGCCACCTGGTCCAGCCAGAGCTGAAGCTGCTGCTTTATGGGTCCCTGCGCCTTCTCATAATCCACATTGCCCTCGTCATCCACCACCTCATCCAAAAACGCCTGCCAGGACTGGGTGTTGGGAACAAAGGGCGTGGATGATACACCGCGTTCGATAGCCTCCGCGCCTCGCGTCCCCGCAAATTCGGGCCACCACAGCGCGAGCGACCCTCCGAGCATCACCAAACCAGACACTATATAAACCGACCAATGCAGCCGCATGCAACGCCCCCGTTCAAATTGAAAAGCGATAAGGCCACGCTTTCCATGTAAAACAGGGTTTGCGTCCGATTTATTCGACGTCCATGAAAAAACACCCCCAACGCCGGGCTCCACCAAAGGGAGCCTGGCGTTGAAGGTCTTCAATCTAAGCCTGTTCCGGATGGGCCGTTTCGGGTTGAGACCATGCGTACCAATCCAGGTTTCGGGTGAGCATCATCACCAGCGCCATAATGGCGAACAGCCCCAGAGATCCCAGAAGCAGCGCAAGCTCAGACAATTGGAGCAGCACAAAAAGGAACCCGTAGATGCCCATCAACAGAACCGCCATCACGGCAGCGCGCCTTCGCTGTTTCAAAACACTGGCGCTGTAACCGGTAACCATGATTGTAATCGCTCCAGAAGCAAGTACATAGGCCAAACCAAACGGCAGTTGTTCAGACAGAGACAGCAGTAGGAGATAGAAAATGCACAGGGCCAGGCCCACCATCATGTACTGGAAGGGATGGATGCGCATGCGGTTTAAAATCTCGAACAGGAAGAAGGCCGTAAAGGTGAGAAAGATAAACAGCGAGGCGTATTTCACCGACCGATCCGACATGGTGTAAATATCTACAGGCAAAAGGAGATCTACCCCAAATGCGTTGCCATCCAAATATTGCACGGCGTTCATATCTGACCGCCATTGCTGAGGGTGGTTCCTCCCCAGATACAGCACCGACCAGTTTGCCTTAAACCCATCCTTTCCCAGCTCGCGATGCTCCGGCAGGTAGGCCCCGCCAAAACCCGGATTGGTCCATGAAGAGGAGAGGGACGCCCGTGTCTGCTTCCCCAGGGGAAGGAAACTCAGGGACTTGCCGCCCGCCAGCTTCAGATCAACCGACCAGGGAATGGTCTCATCGCCCGAGACCTGATTCATATCGGGGAGTTTGGCCTGCACATGTGACCCCAGAAACTCCAGATTCCCGCCGCCGGGTCCGAAGGTAAGGGACTGATTGCCCCATTGCATTTGGAACGCATCGCGAATGGAACGGGGGAAGGAAACGCCAAAACTGATCACCGCTTTTTCCCACATAATCTTGTCCGCATCGGGGACCAGCGCCAATACATTCGGTTTGGCGAACGCCCCAGATACATGCAACTCGCCATCGTAGACAGGAACCTGGAAAATCCCTCGATTCAACATCTTGGGAGTTAAATGCCCATCGTAGGCCACGGTCTCAGGCAGGAAATGGGTCCAGACAATCCAGGTCTTCTTGTTTTCCACAAGGGTGCAAGGCACGCTAACCACGGGTCCGCCAACGACCTGAGGACCGCCCCAGGTTCCCATTATTTCATTTTCCGCCTCGGAGCTGGACGCCTCCCGCTCTCGAATAAGGTCCCCAATCATGGACATGGGAATGAGTAGTACTAAAATCAAAAAGCCAATAAAACCAAGCTTAAACACCAAAGCACTTTTTTGAATCACCGACATGAGACCGGGTTGAGAATTCATGATCACCTCCGCATCCCCTAATTTAGGCGTTCTATGGGAAGCTATTATGAAGGGCGCATGAAATCTCGATGAAGTGGGTTACTTGATTTCCGGCGGGAACAGGCTCATGAAATTGTAGATGGGCGGAACCTCGTCTCCGTGGGTTTTGATCAGCTCCGCGAGATCGGGATGACAGAAAAGTCGAATTTTGCGAACCCCATGCAAAAAGGCGGTGCTCAGGGCGTCGATGATGGGACTCTCACGGGCCACAGGGACTTCCTTGCCATTCACCAACTTGATGGGAAAGGTCTCCCAGGTCTTGGTCTTGTAGGGCGGCGGGACATCCCAAATGAGATGATGGGGTTCAAATGTTGCGCCCTTCTTTTCAGCCCAGCGGTGGAACCAATCCAAGATGTCTTTTTGCAGCCGGGTGTCCTGCAGGGTTTGATAGTGCTCGGGGTGGTGATGGGAAGACACTGTATACAATCGCTTATAGGGCCGTCGTTCTTTATGCGCCATATAAATCAGTTCTTTACCGGCTCCCTCCGCTTGATCGTGCAGCCAGTCAAGGAAGCTGCTATCGTTAAAGGTCATCAGATTGGCGACCCAATCCGGCCCCTGATCCATGGGCTTCAAATAGGAACAGGCTGTGGAAAGCATGGTGATAAAGGCGCGAACGGTGTGGCCCCAGTAAACCGAGCGGTACATCCAATAGCGCGCGAGTTGGAACCGCTCCACGCTCATGAGGCCTTTTTCATAAACGCAGAGTTGCCCCCCATCGTCGGAGGGGATGAGATTGGCGATAAACCGCTGTTTGTCAAAGCCGCTGCCATAGTCTACGCCGCAGTAATAGCTGTCCCTGGGCAGGTAATCGCATTTATCCGCGTCATTGGGGGAATCAATGATCTGCTTCAGTAAACGCAGCCTGGGCTCCAGTGCTTTCGCAGGCCCCAACAACTGGGTAATGCGCTCGGGCTCCAGATCGAAATGGTCTCTGATGAGCGCGCTCAGATCCTCCCCTTCCAGCAGAAGCTCGCCTTGAATCACCGCAATGGTTAGGGATTCATGTTTAGGAAACGCAGGGAGATGGTCTAATTGATGAGAACAGGGGTAATGCCCGAGGTCATGGAGCAGGCCGGCCAACATGATGGCGAGATAGTCCTTCTCGTCGTATTGCTCGTAGAAAGCTGGAAACCGATCGAGCCGACACAGATAATCCAAGATATTCTTGTACACGCCCAAGGCGTGGGCAAAACGAGTATGGGTCGCCGAGGGAAAAACCCGTTCGCTTAAACTCAGTTGCCGGATACGCCGCAACCGCTGAAAAGATTTGGAGTCGATAATCCGCAGCAAGCGGGGCGTCACCGGCACAGACATCTCCGGCGCTATCTTGATGGACTGGGTCGCCGAAAATTCGGGAATGTGTTTCAGGATATCGCCAGGCGCGTTCATTAGACAGGTATACCTTTGCTTTCCAAATCTTTGCGGAACTCATAGGGCAAATTGAATTCCATGGTTTCTTCGACATGATCATAGGTGGCCAGATCGTCAAACCCCAGAGAGGCGAGATAATCCAGAACCTCATTCACCAGAAGATCCGGTGTTGAGGCCCCCGAAGTCACCCCAATTTTTGAATAGGAAGAAAGGTCGAAATCCTTTAGTTCATCCACCCCATGGAACAGGGCGGCTTCAGCGCCCTCTTCCCGAGCAACCTCCACCAGACGCTTCGAATTGCTGGAAATATTGGCGCCCACAACCACCACAAAATCCACTTTTTTCGCCACCACCTTCACTGCGTCCTGACGGTTCGTGGTTGCATAGCAGATATCCTCAGAAGGCGGGGCTTTCAGGGTGGGAAACCGCTTCTTCAGAGCGTCCACCACGCGATAGCACTCATTCACATTGAGCGTAGTTTGAGTGAGATAGCGCAAATTGTCTGTAGGAGGTTCGGGTAGATTCGCAATGGCTCGATCCAGGGCTTCCCCGCTTTCCGGCTCAACAATGGTGATATGATCCGGAGCCTCTCCATAGGTGCCCTCAACCTCGATATGATTGGCATGACCAATCAAAAAAATATGGCAGCCCTGCCGGACATACTTCAAGGCTTCAAGATGGACCTTGGTCACCAGCGGACAGGTAGCGTCCAGCTCAACCAGCTTGCGAGCTTTGGCTTGGGCGCGCAGAGAGGGAGGCACCCCATGAGCGGAATAGATGAGTCGAGAGCCAACCGGCGCGTCGTCCAAGCTTTCCAGAAAAACCGCGCCCCTTGCTGAAAGGCGATTCACAACATGGTAGTTATGAACAATCTCATGGTTCACATAAATCGGCGGGCCATAGGCGTCCAGAGCCAGATCCACAATCTTAATCGCGCGATCCACTCCAGCGCAGAACCCATTTGGCTTACACAAAATAACCTGTTTGGCCAAACCACACCCTCCTAGACCGCAAACGACCCGGCACCATGATACCAGGAAACGCCCATATTTACCACACCAGACGCCACTACAGTCTGGCTGGACAGAGCCCAAAACCGTTTGTAGGTGAAAAACAACGAACAAATAGACGCCCCACTGCCAACCTCTCAACTAGATCAGAGAAAACAAACCGCTTAAACGCATAGAGGCACGCCCCAGACCGACGCTAAAAAAACAATTTGGGCAACAACTTCAAGGTCCCATTTTCACCCCTAGCTTACCTGTTCCTTTTAGAAAATGG
>JBNKOV010000048.1:0-14385 GCA_050294955.1 Holophagae bacterium | reverse complement strand
TTCATCGCCCTCTTTCCCCTTTTCCTGGCCATCGTAGTTGATGTTGGTAATAACCACATCTTCTCCGCAACTGCTGTCATAGACCGCAATTAAGCCGCCCTTGGTTGAACTGAGTACAATCTGATTTGCGGTGCTTTCTGGATCGATATCGGTCACAGGGCTGCCGTTTTCCTGGAACAGTTGCGTTACGCCATCAAATATGGGGTGGTTGCTGTTCACAGCAATACACCCATCCACCCCGTTGTAAGCAGGTTCAAATTTCAGACCAAAGGCATTGAGCAAGGCTTTCCAACGGTCGGCTTCCTGCTCGGCCCCGCCCCAACCAGTGCCGCCTGCGAGATACACACAACCGCCGCCTTTCACGTAGCTGGTGAGAGCTGCATTGTCTACCTCATTCCCCGCGAGGAACACAGCGCAGTATTGGGATAAAAACTCGGCTGTATAGGATTCCGTGGGATTAACGTCCAAGCTGAAGCCCGCATCTTTCAAGGTGCTTTGAAAGTGGCTTTGGGTCAACCCGAAATTGGTGGAGGCGATGAGAACTTTGCCTTTCTTACCACCTGAGAACCAGTTGATGATGTTCTGCACGAACTTCTTTATGTCCGGCGTTTTTTCGAACCCCTCGTCACAAAGGGTCCATTCATCGTTATTCACTACTATTTTTCCATTTGCCATGTGTCTTCCTCTCTTCGATTTTTGGAACGTCATTTCCTTCGACCAGGAGCAGCTATACTCAAGTCACTCCGGCTGAAGTTTAAAAAGTCTTCTATTGGAGGCGATCAAATCACCTCTCACCTGCTCTCCTTAAAGGAAAAACAGGCACATTCGTCTAAATGCCCTCATTGAGCGGGTCTCATAACCAATGCCGCCATCTTGAGATTGATGGACTGGCAGGCCGCTCTGCGCCCGCTGAACGGGCGTGGCTAATACAGGCTTCATCTGTTATCTCCTCATGTCTTCTGATCAGACGCTGGACCACCTTTTCACGCCGCTTTGGGTGACCGAAAAATGTTTTCCTACAAAATCATCTCGATAGGGCAAATCACCAAAAGCGCTGTTTTCCATCTCCGCCGAATACCCGAATTTGGCTGCAAGGTTCTGTTGCGGCTCCAGACCATGCTGCTCATTTCCATTTTGAAATGGGTAGACCGACCCCAAACTGAAAAATCTCGATGGGTTAATGGGAAAGTCCACACCGGCCAAAGCCTTTTGGGCCGCCTCCAGGTTAAGAGATCCCCTTAAATAGGGCCGTCGATCTCCAGCTTCTCTACTGAGATGGGCCGTTTTAAGTAAAATGCGTCGAACCCTTTGCGGATTAACAGGGTCGCCCCTTTCAGCTTGAATGGCGCACAACAGAGCGGCAACGCCCGTAACAAGCGGAGCCGCAAAGCTGGTTCCCGTGAAATGAACCACTTGAGATCCCGGCGCAAGGCCAGGAATGCTCTCCCCAGGGGCCAAAATCCCCTGCTCGCCATAAACGTCCCCCCAGTTGCTGAAGGCCATGGGTTTTCCATCTCGTCCAAAAGCCCCAACGGCCAGGACCCGTTTCAGGGCGGCAGGGACATGCAGGCAACGACAACCATCGTTTCCCGCAGCGGCGACAATAAGCGCCCCGCTTTTGTTGGCTCTTTCAATCGCCCTGACGAGCGAGAGATCCGCCTCCCCATTCTCACTGAGCTGTCCACCGCTGATATTAAGAATATGGGCGCCAGCGTCAATTGCCATGTCAATTGCTCTAGCAAGATCCCGCTGTGGCGTTGGACCCGCTTCCCCATCCGAATAAACGGGAATCAGCAACCCCTTGCAGTTTGGAGCAATTCCCTGAATTGGACCGTTTTCCGTTCCGAAGATCACGCTTGTCACATGGGTTCCATGCCGGGTCATGAAACCATTGCTTGGAACGCCAGAAGCAAAAGAAGTTGTTAGACAATGCACCGAAGCATCGGAGAGGCCGTTGCAGGACAGATCTGCAGGTCCATCTAAAACAGCAATTACAATATCCTTCCGCCCTCTGGTGCGACGGTGAACGCCCCTTAGCCCGGGTATCAAATTGTAGAAGGAAACGGAAGCCATGATACGTCCTTGCAGTTAAATGCGCAGTCCTGTCGGAGCGCAGGTACTACAAAGGACGTGGGGTTGGCAAAATTGTGATTTTTTTGGTTTTCCTTTTAATAGAAATCGGGTTGGTGAGTTCCCTCTCACATATCCAGTTTTAAAACAGCAATCTCCTCCAAATTTCGCACAAAAAGCTTGCCTTCAGAGATCGCTGGAACCGTGTAGCAATTTGGCTCCAGAACCTTTGCTTTCGCCAGCACCTTCACCCCGTCAGAATTGGGCTGAGCCAAGATAAGCTCTCCTTTCTCAGTCAAAACAATCAGACGCCCCCCAACACCCAAAAGAGATCCCTTGGGTATGTCTCTGGTTTTCCACTGCAAATCGCCCTTGGCGGCATCGATACAGGAAAAAGTTGAATTATCGAAACCGTAGAGAAAACCATTGTAGAGAATGGAGGTTGCATAGTGATTCTTGAAATGCTTATGCCGCCAGACTTCCTTCACGTGAATGTCCTTGCCGGAAGACTCCATCAAGAGCATCGCCGAACCTACGCCGTATGCCGATGAAATAAAAACCCGATTCCCATCAACCAGCAATGGAGTCACTGCATTCACATCGTATTCTGTTTCCCAAGGGTATTGCCAAAAGGTTTTCCCTGTTTTTGGAGAGAGTGAAATCAGCCCGGAACCGGAAAAGAAAATAACTTGAGATTGGCCATTTAGATCCGCCAGAATAGGAGAAGAGAAACCGGACTTAACGGATTCAACATTCCAGAGAACCTTCCCCGTTTTTTTATCGAAAGCAGCAAGCGCCTTTCCCTCGCTTCCCCCAATCTCCACGAGCAGACGGTTCCCATCTACCAAAGGCGCCATGGCGTAGCCGCCATCGCTGGGACCCTTGCCATCAAAGGTCTCCTTTAAATGAACGGTCCACAGTTTCTTCCCTGACGCCAGATCCAGGGCGTACAACATGCCGCCCGCGCTGAGGGCAAATACCCGGTTTTCGTTTATGGTTGGGGTTGAACGAGGTCCATTGGCGTGAGGCTCCTGAAAATTGTCGCCGGAATGCACCCTCCAGAGTTCCGACCCATCCTTGACGCTAAGGCAGACCACAAACTCATCGGAACCCAGACCAAACATGGTCACCGCCTTATCTCCCGAAACGGAAATGGAGGATACGCCTTCCCCAAGAGGTTTACGCCAGAGAACTTTGGGTCCATTCTCGCCCCAGGGAAGCGGTGGTTTCGAATTTGCCAGTATGCCGTTGCGATTGGGTCCCAACCATTGGTCCCAGGAGCCGGAGTCATCGCTGGAAAAAGCAACGCAAGCAAACATCGCCATGACAAAGACGGTTTTTGTAGATTCTAAACGGAAAAGACGCATAAGCAGGAAACCTCCTAACACAGTACAAGTAATTGTACCCGAGGCCCGGTCCTTAGGTTTCATCTTTCTTTTTGGGGTTTGAGAACGAAATCCCAGCTCTCTATGATGCCGATCATAATCAAAGATCCCACAGTCCTCTATTTTTAAAAGCAAGAGAGCATGTCATTGTGAATGCTCCCATGAAGACCATTGAGAGGCTTGCCATGAAAATTTTATCGGTTTCATTCATCTGTTTCCTGGGAATCCTGGAGCCTGTTCTCCTTGGAGCCGAACCTCAAGAAGCGGTGGATCTCGATGAGCATATGGTGGTTACCGCCCAGTTCACCCCGGAAAGCGCTAGAGAGTCTATCTACAAGGTGCGCATTATTGATCAGGAAAAAATCCGGGCCACGGCATCAAGAGATTTGAGAGATCTGCTGGAGCATGAATTGCAATTTGATCTCCAACAGAATTCGGTTTTCGGAACAAGCGCAGGTCTCCAGGGTCTCTCCTTCGAAAATCTGAAGATTTTATATGACGGCGTCCCAGTTCTTGGTCGCCTGAACGGCATTATTGATTTGAGTCATATTGGCCTGGACGGCATCGAACGGGTCGAAATTATTGAAGGTCCAGCTTCGGTTTATTACGGAACAGACGCCCTGGCCGGCGTCGTGAATCTCATTTCCCGCAAGGGGACCAATCAGGGACCCTTAAGCGTCACCCTGGATGGGCAAACCGATTCCGTTGGTTCCGATAATAGGGAAATTCGCGGCTCCTGGTTTAATGGGAGCCATAGCCTGGAACTGGGTATTGGAGAGCACGATTTTGACGGATACTCCCCCTCAGACAATCAAAGAAACGACATTTGGAGCGAACGAGAGCAAGTAAGAGGCAATCTTCGTTACACCAGGCATTTCAACCAGCTTGACCTGGGCTATGAAGGTCGGTTCTTTTCGGAAGATCTCACCGACAGAGGAGAGCCAAACGCCGATTTTGCCCAAGACACCCTATACACTACGGAGCGTTATAGCCATAAAGCGTCTCTTAACGGATCTGTAACGGACCAAGGCCGCATGGATCTCCTCGTCGCCTATTCGGACTATGAGAGGCGGAAGGCAGTTTGGAATGCAGATCTAAATACAGGAACCGCAACACAGTCCACCCAACCAAGAGACTCAGACTTTACTGGTTTTGAACAGTGGATGATGCGCGGCCAATTTGCCTGGGAAAATAAGGAAGGCAACCTTGGGGGACAGCTTGGTTTTGAGACAGTCATCGAGACTGGGACAGGGGCCAGGATACAAGATGGCGAGCAACGCATAGAAGAGTTTGCAGGATTCGCAGGCGTCCGTTTCACACTTCCGGGCGGTTTGGAAGTGCAACCTGCATTTCGAGCAACTCGAAACAGCGCCTATGATTCTCCCGTGACGCCCGCCCTGAATTTGCGGTATGGAGGCGGACCTGGAGAGTTTAGGGCCTCTTACAGCAAGGGTTTTCGAAGTCCTTCCCTCAAACAACTATTCCTGGATTTTACCATGCCAGCAGGGCCTTCAATCTACCACATAACGGGCAACCCCGACCTTAAGGCGGAGCAGGGAGACAGTTACAATTTATCCCATGTCTGGAGAGTTCAAGGTTCGGGAAATCGAAGCCTGCGCATGGAAACCACGTTGTTCTACAACCACATCGAGAATTTAATTGAGCTGGGCCTTCTGTTGCCAGATCCCGCCAATCCAGGTCATTTCAACCGCACCTACCTGAACATAAACGATCATAAAACACGCGGGGGACGGGTGTCCGCAGTCTATGGAAAAGGCGGGTTTTCAGCCGCCCTTGGCCTTTCGCTTACAGAGCAGATGAACGCCCTGTCGAAAACCTACAGCACGCCCCAATACAACCGTACACTCGATGGCCAGTGTAATCTTGCCTATGCCTACAAGGGCTACAGAGTCAATACATTCTTTAAATACAACGGCGAGGAAACGGGCTGGTTTCTACCCCGCAACGCAGAGACGCCGGAAGAAACCAGGTTGGCCGCTTGGAAGAAAATGGATGTTGGCCTATCCAAGCGCCTTTTCAACCATTCGCTTGAGCTGGCAGTGGGCGTGAAAAATCTATTCGACGTAACAGACCTGAATCGCGTGGGTGATGCAACAGGCGCAGCTCACGAAGTGAGCCATCTGTCCTGGGGCCGCTCAGTCTATGCGAATGTCCGCTACGTTTGGAAAAAGTAAGCGAATGAATTCACAGGATGAATCAGATTGATGAAACGGAAAACAAGGAAAAAGTCAGCTTTGATCCCGCAGGTCGCCAGATTGACGACCGAACGGAGGCGAACGTCTCGTTCTTTCAAAATAGGCGGGGTCTATAGCTTCTCATCCCGAAGGAGGGAGAAATGAAAAACAAGAGGAACCAAACAACGGTCTGGATGCTGGGAGCTTTGATGGTCGTTTTGTGGGCCGTCGCAGGGCAAGCGGGAGAAGAGGGCAAAACCGCGTATATGGCGAATTGCGCGGCCTGCCACCAACCGACTGGCCTGGGATTGCCTGGCGCTTTCCCACCCCTGGCCGGTTCAGATTACCTGATGGCGGACAAAGAACGGGCCATCTCCAATGTATTAAAGGGTCTCACGGGACCCGTCACCGTAAACGGCAAGCAATACAACAGCGTGATGCCCGCCCAATTCCATCTGGACGATAAAACCATCTCGGAAATTCTCACCTACGTGTTAAATGCCTGGGGCAATAATGGGGGAACTGTTTCCGAGGATGAGGTTGCAACGGCAAGGAAAAAACTGGGCGCAGCCACAGACCTCTCAACGGTGGAACGTCACCCAGGCGCGACAGAAGGGGAATTGGCCTATTCAGGCGCGCCAAGGGAGGTAACCACCACAGAAATGGTCATTTCTCCCGATGCGCCGCCTTTGACAAAAGTTGAGTACAAACACGCGACCCAAATTTTCTTTGAACGATGCGCGGGCTGCCATGGCGTGCTCCGCAAGGGGGCCACGGGTAAACCGCTGACTCCAGACATCACCCGCAAGAAAGGTACAGAATACCTGAAGGCGCTTATTCAGTATGGCTCCCCCGCTGGCATGCCCAATTGGGGAACATCAGGCGAGTTAACCCCTGAAGAGATAGACGCCATGGCGCGTTTTCTCCAACACGAACCGCCTTCGCCTCCCGAATTCGGCATGCCGGAAATGAAGAATTTCTGGAAAGTGCTTGTGCCAGTAGCGGAACGGCCGACCAAAAAGATGAACGATATCAATATCGAAAACATCTTCTCCATCACCCTGCGAGACAGTGGAGAAGTTGCCCTGGTGGATGGCGACACCAAGGAAATTGTGAACATCATCAAGACCGGTTATGCGGTGCATATTTCCAGAACATCCCACTCGGGTCGGTACATCTACACCATCGGTCGCGACGCCAAAATCGACCTGATCGACTTGTGGATGAGCCCGCCACAAAGGGTCGCGGAAATCAAGGTGGGCTTGGAAGCCCGGTCCGTAGAAACTTCTAAATATCACGGATACGAGGATAAGTTCGCCATAGCAGGTTCCTACTGGCCGCCTCAATTCGTGATCATGGACGGCTCAACTCTGGAGCCATTGAAGGTGGTCTCAACGCGGGGCATGACCGTAGACACTCAGGAATATCACCCCGAACCCAGGGTCGCCGCCATTGTAGCGTCTCATCAACACCCCGAATTTATTGTGAACATTAAAGAAACCGGAAAGATCCTCCTGGTGAACTATGAAGATGTGAACGCCCTGAAGGTAACCACCATCGGAGCCGCCCGCTTCCTCCATGACGGAGGCTGGGACTCCACCAAGCGTTATTTCTTAACAGCGGCCAATAAATCCAATAAAATCGCAGTCGTTGATTCCAAAGACCAGAAGCTCGCGGCCCTAGTGGACGCTGATGAAATACCGCACCCGGGGCGCGGAGCCAATTTCGTAGATCCTGAGTTCGGTCCAGTTTGGACGACCTCGGCGTTGGGCAACGACAAGATAACCCTCATAGGAACCGATCCAGCCAAACACCCTAAAAACGCCTGGAAGGTGGTTCGTGTGCTCAAAGGCCAGGGCGGCGGTTCTCTGTTTGTGAAAACCCACCCCAACTCGAACAACCTCTGGGTAGACTCCCCGTTAAACCCGGATCCTGCCATTTCTCAGTCTGTCGCAGTCTTTGACACCCAACATCCCGACAAGGGTTTTGAGGTGCTGCCTATTGCCCAGTGGGCCGACTTGGGCGAAGGTCCAAAGCGAGTGGTGCAGCCTGAATACAACAAAGCTGGAGATGAGGTCTGGTTCTCCGTTTGGAATGGCAAGGATCAGAAATCCGCTATCGTTGTAGTAGACGACAAAACCCGCCAGTTGAAGCATGTCATTAAAAGCGATCGATTAATAACGCCTACGGGCAAATTCAACGTATACAACACAGTTAACGACGTTTATTAAAGGATATTCCAATTTAAGCCCTGATCAGGCTCGCGGTGAACGCCGCGAGCCTTTTCCTATAAACAACTATATACAGCGTCGATGAGTCGGGCCGCTTTTGGCCCGTTGGTCAAACCATCGCACATTTGATTCAACACGTAGCCAAAGCCCATCGAAAGATCCGGGTCGGCAAAACTGGTTGCGCCGCCTGCTCCCAAGGCGCCAAAACTGTTTTCATTTGGTCCTAGATCAACAAAACCTGGGGAGCCCATAAACATGCCCATGCACATACGAACGGGTTGGTCGCACAATGCGCAAGTATCTGACCAAACCTCTTTTCTAGCAACTTCAATCGTGTCTTTCTGCATCAAACGGAAGCCTTCCAACACTCCGCTATTGCCCAACGCTCCAAATATTCTGGCAAGGGCTTTTGCATTGCTGAAGGCGTGAGGCGTTAAAACACGAAGCGCTTCATTGCTCCAAAAGTCCGCTAAAGGTGGGAAAACTCGCCAGGCCCGACTCAACTTGCTGTCCTCTCCCAGGGTGTCAAAAATTGTCGGACCCTTTCCTTTCAGCAGCGCTGCAACATCATTCCTGCGTCCATCTTCCACTGTGAACTTAAAATCTACGTCCAAGGGTTTTCCAATTTCGGTCTCAAAATAATCGTCAATTCTCAAACCGGAGACTTTATGAACTAATTCCCCAACCAGAAAACCATAGGTGGAGGAATGGTAGGCTCCCACCGTTCCCGGCTCCCATTCTGGTCCCTGCAGTTCCAGTCCCTTAACCATCTGGTCCCACTTGAGAAAAGCGCCATCTGGAGCCATATCGGGATAAACAAGCCCCGCCATGTGAGACATTAATTGAGAAACCGTAATGGTGGCTTTACCCGCCTGTCCGAATTCAGGCCAGTAGTGAGCTACGGGTTTGGATAATTCCAACACGCCCCTGTCCACCAACTGTAAGGCGCAGATCGCGATAATCCCTTTCACGACAGACTGAACCGAAGTAATGGTGTCTTTTGTCCAGGGAATGGACCTGGCTTTATCCTTATGACCGCCCCAAAGATCCACCATTGTTTTCCCCTTGAGGATCACCGAGACGGATGCGCCCACCTCCCCATGTTCGTTGAAGTTTTCAAGGAAGACGTCTTTCAGATTTTGGAAACGAACATCACAATAACCATGAACCTCGTCTAGGTCAACCACAGTGGACTCCTTTGACAATGAAAGGGGGCTATAACCGATTAAATTACTTTGAGTGATTAGGTTTTAATTGAAAGATATGCAGGGAAGTGAAGACATCCGCAAGTTGAAGCGAATGGTTTGCTTTTAATTACATAACCAAAAAATCGCCCCAACATGCACCTTATTATATCATTTCGGCTATGTATTCTGTTCCAAAAGGATCTTTTAGAAATAAAACCTCGTCTAGTAAGAAGACAGAGGAAAGTAGTTGAAGGAATTGAATATAAGCAGGAGTCGAGGTCATAATCTTATGGCATGCGCCACATTGTTAAAATTGGGTCCAACCCGTCTTCTCTCTCACGCTCAGACCATTGGAAATCACGCACTGTAAACAATAGGGTGATAAAAATCCACTGAAATCCAGATCTATGTTTAAAATGAGTCGCCAGGTATTTTTGAAAACAAAGGGCAGGTCGCATCATTTTATGAAATGGAGGGGTAGACACGAATTTAGAACTCTGGCATGATAGGTGAGAAAGGCTAAACTGGGACATCCCGTCTCCCACCAAGTAAAACGTTTAAATTCACCCGCATCAAGGCGGTTTTCCACACCAAAATTTTAGCGTCTCTGTCATTCGAGGTTTTATATGTTGCTCGCATTCAAGCGTTCCATGATCGTTTTTCTGGCCACGTTCCTGATGCTGCCCATTGGGGCCCAGTCATCCAGTGAAGATGATAATGAGAAAAATCAGAAGAGTACAGGGGAATTAGGAGTTGTAGAGCAGATTACAGTAACCGCCCGCCAACGCGCTGAAAGCGTAGAGAAGGTGCCTATTTCCGCCACTGTCTTTTCAGAATCAGAAATTGAAAACGCTGATATAGAATCGGTTTCAGATTTCATTGGCCTTACCTCGAACGTATCATTCGAACAGAGTCAAAACCCGGGCAACAACACCATGACAGTGCGGGGCATCAGCCAGGTGAGGAATGGCGACGCCCCATTCGCTGTCATGATTGACGGCGTGTATCAAGCATCTCCCAACTCGATCAATCAGAGTTTAATTAATGTTGAAAGAATTGAAGTGCTCAAAGGCCCTCAAGGCGCCCTTTATGGACGAAACGCCATAGGAGGCGTGATTTCCATTGTTTCCAAAACACCAGGACATGAGCATGTCAATCGCGCTGAAGTGGGATATGGCAAGGAAAACGAATACGAAATTCAATTGAGTTCCAGCGGGCCAATTACAGACACATTATACTATCAGATTTCAGGACTTTACCGAGATCGCGACGGCTACTTCACCAACGAAACCCTTCAGGTGGATGCAGATCCCAAAACAGATAAAGATATCTCTGCCTGGCTGTCCTATTTGCCCAATGATCGCTTTTCCCTTAATTTCAAAGCCTCAGCTTCCAGCACGAAAGATGGCGGAGCCTACTATATTCCTGTTTACAACGGCAACGCCAATGAGGTGGACACAAATCCCGTGTCCGAATTACTACCGTATGCAGAACGGGACCTCCGAGAATACTCCTTAAGAGCGGAATACATATCGGATGCCGGTACGTTTACATTTATTGGCAGCGGATCCTCAGTTGACGAGTTGGTGTACGCCGACGACTATCTTCCCGTGTCTTTCGTTTGGGCGTCCCAGGACTTGGATGTGTCCGCAAAAACCGTTGAAATGCGCTTTTCGTCTCCAGATGATCGAAAATTTCGCTGGATTGCAGGAGCCTTCTACCTTCAGAAAGACAGCAGTCTGGCCACGATTGTGGATGTAGATTTCGATGACGACGGTGTTTTCGACTTGAACATCCCCCGAGTTGAGGATAATGACAATCGTTCACAGGCCATATTTGGTCAGGTCAACTATGATGTGAATGAGAACCTCGAATTGTCCCTTGCATTGCGGTATGACGAGGACGACAGAGAACAATTCAACCCGGCCAATGGCGCTGTACGAGACAAAACCTTCGACAAATTTCAACCCAGGCTTTCGGTTTCCTGGTCCCCATCTGAAACGTCCATGCTTTTCGCCACCTATGCAGAGGGTTTTCGCAGCGGCGGATTCAACGCCCCCAGTGTTACGGCCTTCCCTCCAATTTACGATGCGGAATCCACCCAGGCTTTTGAAGCTGGATTCAAGTCTACCTGGCTGGAAAGAAAGGTGCAATTCAACGCCGCTGTTTTCACCACGGATTTCGAGAATCAACAATACTATGTCTACGATGGACCCAGCGGTTCGCAAGGTCTTTTGAATATTGACGAATCCCTGGCGCAGGGTATCGAACTGGAGCTCCAAGCTCACCCTGGCAATGGTTTTCGAATTGACGCATCTCTTGGGATTACCGACACTGAGATCAAGGCGTTAACAGGCAATTCCGAATTTGTAGGAAATAAAACGCCTAATAGCAACGCCTATACAGGCAACTTGAGCCTTCTCCACGAAACACGTTTCAATGAAAATAGCCGTCTGGTTGCCCGAGCCGATTACCGTAGGGTGGGCAAGCGCTATTGGGCCATTAACAACGAGCACGCTCGCGACCCCCTGAATTTGCTGAATCTTCGGCTTACCTACATTGCTAAACGCTGGTCCGTTGGTCTTTATCTCGACAACGCCACAGATGAGCAGTATAGCGCTGAATTCCTTCAAGGAGAGTTCTCGGGCATTACCTACGACATTCGGTTCCCGGCATTGCCTCAGCGATACGGCGTTGAATTCAGCACCCGCTTTTAACCAAAACGGACGCAACCAACGCCGTTCCCAATCTAGAACCGAACGCCAACGATAGTAATATCATCGCGCTGAGGCTCCAAGCCCCGATGCGCTTCCAATTCCTGAAGAAAATACTGTTCCTGTTCTTCAAGGGGCCTCAAAGCGTTGTTCAGCATCATCTTTTTGAATTGGGTGGTGCCAATCTTTCGCTGGTTTCGACCCTTCTGGTCTGGGTAACCATCTGTAGTGAGGTAAATCATGTCTCCAGACTGAACCTGTAGGACATGATTGGTGAATTTGCCGCTCTTTTTGAGCAGCCCGTCAACAGAACGGCGAGAACCCTTGACAACATTGATCGCAGACTTGCCCGTCTCGTCTTTTAATACGTGAAACAAGGGCCTCACAGCGCCTGAGAATACAACCTGACGAGGGTTGTCATCGATTCGGCACAAGCATATATCCATGCCTACATTTGCCTTGGTTTCCACTTCTCGCCAGAGGATTTCTCGAACGCCGTAATGTAATTGCTCTAAAATCTGAGCCGGATCTGTGAGCCCCTGGCCACGTATGATTTTATCCAGCAGGGTGCTGCCAACCATGGACATCAACGCTCCGGGCACGCCGTGACCAGTACAGTCCACCACCACAAGGAAAGTAGAGCCTTCCACCCGATGGATCCAATAGAAATCACCGCTAACCAGATCTCTGGGCAAAAATACCACAAAGGACTGTGGAAGCACCTTGCCCAATTCCTGAGTGGGCAACGTGGCGGCCTGTATTTGCTTGGCGTAACGGATACTGGCCAGGATTTGCGCGTTCCGATCATTTAGAGCGGCTGTTCGCTCTTGAACCTTGCGTTCCATGTCCTCGTAAAGAGCCGCGTTCTCAATGGAAATTGCGGTTTGGGCGGACAATAACTGAAGAATTTCCAGACGATCTTCGGTGAAAACCCCAATGCCTAATTCGTTTTCCAGGTAGAGCAACGCAAGTAGGTCGCCCTGATGCAATATGGGAAGACAAAGAATGGATTTGGATTTGTTGGCCTGGATATAGGTATCGCCGCCAAATTTTTCATCCCTAGCGGCGTCATCCAGAACAACCGGTTTGTGAGTCTTCAACACAAAGTTGACGACGGAGCCAGACAGATTCTCAAAGCCCTCCACAGGCGGTTCTGAATCCAGCACACCCGTCTCACCATCAACCCGACCTTCAACCACCACCAACCATTGGTCGTCTTTCTTTTTGATGAGGAAGCCTTTTCTGGCCCCAGCAATTTCAAGTAAGACCTCCATGACCCGCGACAACATGCGCGCGGGAACCAGTTCCCGGGCAATGGCCTGTGAAGCTTGCAATACACCCGCCAGATCAAATTCGGTGGAATCGGTCCGCGTCGTTGTGATTTCTTTTTCCGCCTCCCAGGTTTCTCGATTCAAAATTTGAGGATAACGCGCTTCCAAATCGAGAACCTTGGCCTTTGCGCCCCATCGGTCGTAATTGTACCGGGCATTTTTCATGTAATGCCGCGCCAGCCTGAACTGTTCCCGTTCGATGTAGAACCGGGCCGCCAGCTCGAAGGCAAGGGCCTCTTCGTTGATGTATCCAGCATCCGACGCCAACTCCACAGCCTGGTCGTAGAATTCCCGGGCCTCCATGTACCGCCCTTCAATCCGCGCCAACTCTGCCTCCACGAGACAGTATTTATGGCGATAGTTCATGGGCGCCAGCTCAACCCAATCAGCCATTTCCCGTTGTTGTTCTCTAACTTCACAAATCAATTTCTTCTTTTTGGCCTTCTTCGCTTTGGCGCAAAGAGCAAGACGAATTAGAGAAGCATAAAAAACGGCAAGGGGTCCAAGGGGCCCTCCGTGCTGATTGTGGTTTGTAAGGGATGGGAGATAGGCGTCAATGCCTTTGTATTGGGCGAAATGATAGGCCAGCATGGCTTTATTGTAATTAATGATGAACAAGGCGCTCAAATCATTGGCTTTTTCATGAACAGGCAACATCTCATGCTCATCATAGACCTCCCCTACTAGAGTGAGGGGATCCTCGGTGCGCCCCATCCAATTGAGCACCGACTGCCACCAGATCTTCAACCAATGACGATAAAGCTCTTGACCCAACCGAACCATGGCCCGATCCGCATTCCGATACCGTCTCGCCACCTCATCCAAACTCACCCCGCCAAGGTAAATCATAGCGGCGTAACTGGCTAAACATC
The DNA here is from genome assembly GCA_050294955.1 of Holophagae bacterium. Classification (GTDB taxonomy): domain Bacteria; phylum Acidobacteriota; class Holophagae; order Acanthopleuribacterales; family Acanthopleuribacteraceae; genus JBNKOV01. The sequence continues at coordinate 400 of JBNKOV010000048.1, read as the reverse complement.
CCGCAGCAAAATCAAAATCACCCGTTTCGAGACCCGAGGGATAGGCTTCAAGCAAATCTGGGGCTCGTTCTGTAATATGCTCCTTCCAATGGGCAAGGTTACAAACATTCATAACCGTGGTTCTGGCTCGATACTTATTGGTGTTCATATGGTCCAAAAGTCGCAAAGCTAATTTGCCAAAGTTATGGGCCATCTCGTATTTCTTAACCGTGCCGCTCAATGTAAGCCCAAAGTTTCCATAGGCGATGGGCGATTCATCGGCGTTTCCATACTCGATGGAAATCATGACTTGTTTGGAAGCAATGATGGGCGATAATTCAGGCACGCTGATAAGGCAGGGAAGGAAAATGGTTTCCAGAATGCGCATCACTGCCATTTGTCTAACATCCTGAATAGGAGG
>JBNKOV010000047.1:0-14411 GCA_050294955.1 Holophagae bacterium | reverse complement strand
TCAACTAATTTGCTCATAAGAAAATGAAGAGGTGGTGGCATGAGGTGTAAATAATATGTAATTAATGAAGGATAAGAGATAATTAGAAAAAACTAATTTTAGCTAGAGTGGATCAACTAATGAGTTTTTTTAAAAAATGTGTTGGGTTTTTTGTAAACCCGTCATTAATCCATTATAATAACGTATTTCGCAGGAAAAACAATTTTGATCCCAAAAAAGCATGAGAGAAAACAGAGAGGAGGCTAGAATTGAAATTAAGATGGATTGCCGCAGGGTTGTTTTTAGCAACAACCTGGACTTGGGCGCAGACTGATATAGTTTACCCCTGGATCACGGATCAGGCCCAGTTCAGGGGCGTGATCGTTATCAATAACCTCAACAGCGAGTCGGCCACGGTCAATCTGACCGCCACCCGCCAGGAAGGTAGATCGCCGGAGTCGGACGTATCGTCGCCAATCGTAATAGAGCCCTTTGGCCAGATTTCGGCCACGCCTCAGGATTTATTCCCCAACCTGGGGGAAGGCAGTGGTTTTATGGTGCGCCTCACTTCAGACGCATCCAACATCACCGGCGGCTTTATCATTTCGGGAACCGGTTCTCCATCCGGCTCCTCTCCTTCCCAGGCTAATGTGTTCCAAGCCTCCGAAGCCAATCGCAATATTTTGTTCAACTACCTGCCAGCAGGGGGAGACGGGTTTTCCGCTCCAGTAACAGTGAATCTGGGAAGTGAAACCGCAAATGTTACCTTTCACGCCTATCAGGATGGATGTGAAATCGCTTCTTCCACCCAGCAAATCGGCAGTGGTTATCCTCTGGCCGCTCTGAGCCGAGACCTCTTCCCAGATGCAGTTGGAGACCTATATGTAGTGGCGGAATCCGATCAACCTATTTTAGGAGTAGCCTTCATTTTCAACGGTTCCTTGGAGCCATCCATGGCCAATGCTGCTCCTATCGAATCCGTTCCCATGCCTGGACCCTGCTCAGAGCCGGTATCCTTCGCAAGCCAGATACAGCCCATCTTTACTTCCAGTTGCGGCAGTGGATTGTGTCACCTTGATGGCCAGAGCGCTTCCAGTTTGAGATTGGATGAAGGCGTGGCCTACAGCCAGATTGTAGGTGTTTCAGCCACGCAACCCGGGTTCAGCAGCCTCAACCGCGTTGAACCGGGCGATCCCGACAACAGCTACCTTTACCGCAAACTTCAGAATTCATCGAATGCGGATTATTTTGGAAACCGCATGCCCAACTCAGGGGTGGGCCGCCCCCCTCTGGACAATGCGTCTCTCCAGTTAATTCGCGATTGGATTTCTCAGGGCGCTTCGGATAATTAAGCAATATCTCATTTGATCGTGAAGCGGCCCCTAAGGCGCCGGTTCACTTCAATTTTTACAAGAGGTCTCCGATACCGGATCATATCCCAGGCCAAAGCGTCATATAATGGGCCAGGATACGTTTTTTAGAACGAGCATGGGACAGGAGGCTCATTCCCGATGAATCAGGACTCTCCGGAGCATCTAAGAGAAAAATGGGAACTGCTAGGCCTGCTTACAGGAACAAGCCGCAGAAAAGGAGAAGACCCGGACTGGGATGGGGAAGTGATCTCCGATGAAAAATCGAAACGAAAACGCATGTACAACACCATCAACCATTCTTTAGATGTCAGTGATATTGGTGAGTATGCATTCTTTCTAAATTACGGCTACATGCCCCACGCCCAAACGCCTCAATTTTCCCCCATTGTTTTGAGCCCCAAAACCTATGACGGCAACTCGCATCGTCTTGTGCTGGAAGTCATAGGCGATTGCCCACTCCAGGGCAGGGACATATTGGACATCGGGTGTGGACGAGGCGGGGTTGCCCATGTTCTAAAAGCCCATTTTAACATTGGGTCTTACCTGGGAGTGGACCTGTCCAGCGAAGCCATTTCCTTTTGCAAAGAAGCCCATGAAACGGAGGGCTACTCTTTCCTGGAGGGAGATGCGGAGCATCTGCCCATAGCAAGCGGCGCCAAAGATGTGGTCATCAATATTGAATCTTCCAACTGCTACCCGAATATAAATCGTTTCTTTCATGAAGTTAAACGAGTTTTAAGAAATAAAAGCTGGTTCCTGTACGCAGACCTGCTTCGAAAGGAAGAATTCGTTAAAAATAGGAGATTACTGGAACAGGCGGGCTTTGAGATTGTTAGAGATATAGATATATCTCCAAATGTCCTACGGGCTTGCGATGAGACAGGCGCGCGCAGGTTGAGAGCCTATGAGGATCTGGAGGAACGCAGGTACATGGCCAATTCTCTGGCGTCTCCCGGGTCAGAACTCTACCAGTGCCTCAAAGATGGACGGGTCCAATACAGACTGTATAAATTGTGGAAGCCATAAACGCAAAGGCGGCTTGAGTTATAAAACCCAAGCCGCCGTTTGTATGTTTTATTTCAGGTTTCTACAAATTAGAATTTGTAGGTAGCCCCTAAATTAATGGACTGTCCACGACGCTCAACTTCTATTCCCGCATTGGTGAATGGGGCATCAGGGGAAACTGAATCATCATCTGAAAGATTCAATCCAGTCAATTGAATATCGAAGTTGGGTAAAAGACTGTACCTAACTGAAGCATTGAGAATTGTGTAACTTCCTTGAGTTGGAACCTTATCAATTTTGCCGGTGTAGGTTCCGTTAATATTGAGGTTAAACCGCCTTTTATTCCAGTTCAAAATCAAGGCGCCATAATCATCCGCCGACCACTCGTCCTCAGCGTCGATATGACTGGTATAGTTACCCCTAAGGAAGACGCCCCCGCCCAAAGCAGCAGTGAATTCCAATTCGACGCCTTCCAGGGTGATTTCCCCCCGGTTAACGGGAATAGTGTTCACGTCATCGACTCTCTCAAGTACGATCAGGTCGGTAACGTCACTGGTGAAGTAGGTCAGGGTTAAGTTCGCCTTGCTGAAGGATTGGTTGTAGGCAAACTCAAGAGTCGAAATATTCTCAGGGTCCAGATCCGGGTTGCCATTGGAGGCCAACGTGTTTTTCTGGTACTGCTCTGAGTTGGTGGGAGCCAGGAAGGCCTCACCATACATCAGCTTGAACTTACTTTTCCAGGGAGTGGAAAAGATAGCGGCGGCACGAGGATTGATGGTGTCGCCAAAGTCGTTGTAATCATCATAACGCACACCGGCGATAACCTTCACCCGCTCGCCAAAGCGGTGCTGATCCTGAACGTAAAAGGCGTTAACCTTCTGGGTTACGTTCTCGGTGGTGCCCGCTGCGCCACGCAAGAAGATAATCTGGCTGTTGGCGCTTGAGATAATGGAGTTGTCGTCAACACCACGTTCTTCATAACTAGCGCCAAAGCTGAGTGAGTTGTTTTCGGATATCTGGTAGTTCATATCAACGTTCAGGTTGGTGTTGAACACGTCCAGAGTCAAGCCGAAATCCAGCGCCTGTCCAGGGCCGAGAATTTCAGGCCAATGCCACAACATATACTCTTCTGCTTCGACATGAGCGCCGCTGATGGTAAGATCGAATTTGTCGGTCGGCTCAAACTTCCAACCAAAAGAAATTCGAGTCTGCTTTTCCTCGTTGCGGCTGATGTTCTCGCCGCCAACAGCAATGCCGCCCATGTGATCGGGGAGGTCTTTCTCCATGAACCCAAAATCAAGGTAGAAGTCCTTGTAAGCAATACGAGTGGTGATGTCCATGCCCTCACGAGGGTCGTGAGCAGGGCCGGATCTTGCGAAGAAGTCCTTTTTGACCTGGTAATCGTCGCCAGAGTCATTATAGGCCCTTACAAAACCGGAGATTTTCCAGTCGTTATGATTTACATGGAAATTGGCGGAAAGATCCCGAGCTTCGTAGGATCCGAGTACTATTTTTGCCTCGTTGACATCCTTGACAGTTACGATGTTGATCACACCGAGAAAAGCGTTGGATCCGTACAAGGCTGAACCAGGACCCCGAATAATCTCAACCTGCTTGATATTGTCGATTGCGACATATCGGTTGATCATGGAACTGCCGCCGGTGAAGGCGTCGTTGATTCTCGTTCCGTCAATCAACACAAGAACCTCTTTAGACAGGTAGCCATTTCCGGGTTTTCCGCGAACTTGGATGGTATTGGACTGGCCATAAGAGATCTGTCTCTGAGACTGAAATCCTGGCACATAGTTTAAAAGTTCTTCCAAATAGGTGATACCCATATTCTGAATCTCAGAACGGGTGAACACTGTAACAGAGGAAGGCGCATCAGCGACTGTTTCTTCAGTCTTTGACGCAACGGTGACCTCGACGTTAAGCAGGTCTTCCAATGACATGGAGCTGAAGTCCAAATCATCGTCTTGAGCCATAGTCGTGGTCGGCATGAGCAAGCACATAAAACCTAAAACAAAACAGAAGGTTTTTCGCCCTAAAGGATTGAACCATTTGATTTTCATCGTCACTCTCCAAACGCGAAAAGATCTTTTTATGGTATCGGTTGAATCTGAAACAACTTAACAAAAAAAGCGATAAAAAGGCATATTCAATATTTTCATAGAGTCGAACAGAGTTCTAACCATGTTACAGCTCTTTTCATCAAAGAGAACCATTTATCAACCACCAAACATTCCCCCAAAGGTCTGCTATTATCAAAAACTGACATTTTTACGCCACCTTAACAAAACAGCAGATCATTGACAAAGTCTTTTAAATCTAGCTACACGCTTCATCTAAGTTGGCAACAAACCGTTCTTTGATGCTGGCAGCCAACTCACTGGTGAACAGACCTTCTGTATAGGTCAGGCAGCAGTAGATTTTTCCATGAAGGCTGTTCACCCACATTAGAAAGTTAAAATTTCCGGAAACCTGAGTTGTGCTGAAAAACATGTCCTTCAGTTGAAAGGGTCCATAATTTTTTTCAAAATTCAGCAGGCCGATGTTGGAGATGACACAACCACTTGGAAAAACGCCATCCGAATTGGTGGACGCCAATGCGCCTTTCATGCCTTCAGCCACATCTGCTTTTTTGAAGGCCGGGGTCATGAAACCCTGCTTGTGTTTAGAATCAATCTCAGCGCGCAATCCATGATGGCAATCCTTCGAGAGATCCCAAAGGGACACATTATCCCCCAACTTGTGGATGGTGTTGACCACCATCACGTAACAGCCAAAATGCTCGTTGCCAACGGGGGGCTCGCAGAAGGATCTCAGGGAAATGGCTGTGCTGAACAAAGCATGGTGATCATTTCCCTTTTCTTGAAATGTAGCGTCCATAATTGCGGCCATGAGGACGCTGTTAATGGTAACGCCCTCTCTTTTCGTATTTGCCTTGAGCCGAACCGCCTGGTCTTCATCGATAATGTGGTAGAAGTTGCGTGTCCGCCGCTCGCTCATAGGCTTATTCACTTCAAATTTCCAGGGCGTCAGTTCAACTTCGGTATCGCGGTCTTCTTGGACCAGATCACTTTTTACTGGTTCTTTCGCAGGCTCTTTGGCGGTGGGTATCATTTTCTCCACTGGCGGCAACAGGGCCTCGGGCTTGAAATTGTCTGGCTTAACCTTGCCACTGGAAAGATCAGCGCAGTAACTCACAAAATCTCGGACAAAATGGGCGTTTGAAGGCCCGTCGGAAATGGAGTGGTGAAAAATGAAGATGAAATCGTGGGTGTTGTCGCCATGCAGCATGCGGGCGCGCCAGAGGTACCGCGAGCCAGGAGCGAAGTCTGTCGCCAATTCCTCTTCCGAAGCCCTTTGCCAATGGGTGTCATCCTCCCATTTAACAACGGTGAGAGGAACTTCCGCCGCTCTCTGATCATCGGGAACGCTTGTGTAATGGTCGGAACTGAACTTGTTGTAGTCCTCACTGTAATCAGCAAATTCCGATTGAAGCAGGGGGTGTCGTTCTTGCAGCCAGCGCAACGCATTTCTGACCAGTTCGGGGTTCAATGGTCCGGTTACTCTTGCGTATTGAAGCACCATGCCAGAACACCCAAAGTTCTCATGGTACACCTTACAAGTTTCTTCCCAAAACCCCAAAGTTCTCACATCAGACATATTATCCCTCCAAATGTTTGTTCAAAATGGTAATTTTTCGATCGCTCAACTTCTGAGCTAGGTGGCGCCACTATCCAATGGAACGCAGGGTGCGTTGTAGGTATTTAGCCATCCTCTTTGCGTTGTCGCCAAAGTTCATGGTTATGTGGTTGCCGCCAACCTGGTGTATCTCAATTCCGCCTTTCACCATGTCAATCCAAGGCAGGTACATCTTGGGCGGATTCACTTTCATTCTTTCTGTCGGTCGGAAGAAAACAACTCGACCGGGGTAGGGCTTGGGCTCATAACTGTGCAATGCGGTTTGGTGGCCCATCCACGTTTTGAAAAGGGGTATGCCGAGAGACGGCGGCAACACATCCACCCGGTTGGCTAACCGGGCCCTTTCAAAAATGTAGCTCATCTGGTCTTCAGGGCTCATGCCGCGCAACAGGTCCAGATCCAACTCCAATTTATCTCCAAGAAGGTATTCCAGAATGGAAGCTGTGTCGGTAAACTTCGACGGCATCTGACCCGGAGCAGGACTGTCTACAACAACCAACAAAGAGACTTCGTGGCCCTTTGCAATAAGCTGGTGAGCCATTTCATAAGCCACATTGCCGCCATAGGAGGCGCCGCCAAGAAGAAAAGGTCCTTTTGGCTGGTGTTTTAGCAGGGCTTCGTTATAAGCCGCAGCCTGTTCGATGATATCGGTGAAGGCTTCCGTATCCCCTGTCAAACTGGGGGCTTGAAAGCCGTAAACGGGTTGCTGAGGTCCCAAATAGTGAGCAATGTCACGATAGAAATAAATTTCACCGCCAATTGGATGCACCATATACAGGGCGTGTTTGCCCGGAATCCCTCTTTGAATTTCGACAAGAGGCGTGTTTTGCCCGGCGGCAGCCTCCGGATTGGAGCGGTTCTCTTTGATCAACTCGGCCAATGTCGCAATGGTTCGCTTTTGTAGGAGCACGTGACTGGCAAGGGGAACTCCAAACTTTTTGGACATTTGATTTATGAGCCTGACGGCAATTAAAGAGCTGCCGCCCAGCTCAAAAAAGTCATCGTGAATACCAATCTGCTCCAATCCCAAAAACTCTTTCCAAAACTGGGCGATGGCCTGCTCCAATGGGTCCTGTGGCGCGACAAATCCGGTGTTCACGTTGGGCCTGAAATGGTCCATCTGCGGCTCCGGCACGGTTTGAATCTGATCTGAAGCCAGATCCAAACTTTCTTTGCCTGTCTGCTTGGGCGCTTCAATCCAATGGGCGTCTCTCTCAAATGGATAAGTAGGCAGAGGCACTCGATGTCTGAATTTATCTGAATGGTAGGAGGCCCAGTCAATATTCTTTCCTCCAATCCACAGCCGTCCAATGGTGGTCAACAGATGCTGTACATCGGAGATATCTTCCTGGGGCTGTCTCATGGTGGCGAGTATCAGATGCTTGATGGTTTTTGAGGCGCTTTGGGTTGCAAGAGAACTCAATGTTTTACCTGGCCCAACCTCAACGAGGATCCGGTTGGCTTCCTGAAAAAGAACATCCACGCCTTGAGCAAATCGCACCGTCTGCCGCTGCTGTCTCGCCCAATAGTTGCGGTCCGTTGCCTCATCATCAGTAATCCAAGTGCCCGTAGTAGTTGAAATAAAGGGGATTTTTGGCGGATTCAGTTTGACTTGAGATATCATCTCCGCAAATCGGGGAACGATAGGCTCCACCATATAGGAGTGGAAGGCATGAGGCGCAAAAAGAGGGCGACTCACCACGCCTTTTTTAGACAAGGCGTTCCTGATTTCATGCACGCCCTTCCTGGTTCCAGAAATCATGCACAACTTGGGGCTGGCTACACCAGCAAGAGACACGTTTTCGCTGAGATAGGGCAACAGTTCTTCTTCTGACAGACCGACAGCGGCCATTTCACCAGGAGGTAGTTCCTGCATTAACCGGCCCCGTCCAATCACAACCTTTAGAGCGTCTTCCAAAGAGAAAACGCCAGCCAGACAGGCCGCTACATATTCTCCTGTACTATTGCCAATCATAGCTTGGGGAACAACGCCCCATTTCATCAATACCCGAGCCATGGCGTATTCAACAATGAAGAGTGAAAGCTGAGTTATATAGGTTTGATGCACCTTTTCGGTTCTAGATCTGCGATCCTTTTCACTCAATCCGCCGTAGAGCTCCGGGAATTGCTCCTTGACGATAGCCCAACAACGATCCACCTCCTCACGATATGTTAGATCGACCTGATAGAGTTGCTGGCCCATGTTCATATACTGATCGCCCTGACCTGGGAACATGAAAGCAATAGGTCGGTTCTGAGTTTCGCTCACAGCAGTAAAGACAAAACGTGGATCCCTCTTTTCCAACTCGATAATGGCTTCATGTATATTCTGACAGACCACCATTCGCCGGTATTTGTAATCACCACGCCCAACCTGCAGGGTATAGGACACGTCGGAAAAATTAAGGCTGGGATTCGCCTTGAGGTGTTGAACCAACCGCTCTGTCATAGTCTCCAATGCAGTGGGTGTTTTGGCGGACAGGTTAATCAGTTGCCAGGGTCTGGCCTTGACCGAAGGTAGAGTTTCAGGCGGTTCTTCCAGAATGATGTGGGCGTTCGTCCCGCCAAGGCCAAAACCACTGACGCCGCCTCTTCTGAGATTTTCCGATTTCCATTCAGTCAATTCGGCGTTAACGAAGAACGGGCTATTGTCGAAATCTATTTTCGGGTTGGGAGAATCGAAGAATATACTGGGTGGAATCTCCCCGTGTTTCAGTGATAGAGCCAACTTGATAAATGCGGCCGCGCCTGCTGCAATATCCATGGCGCCAAGGTTAGGTTTGATCGCCCCAACCCCACAAATCGCCTTTTTATCGGTCTTCTTCCGAAACACACGTGTAAGTGACTCTATTTCTATCGGATCACCCATGGGAGAAGCAGAGGAACTGGTTTCCACATAGGTGATATCTTCTGGCTCCAGGGAAGCGGATCTGAGTGCGGCTTCTATCACGGATTCTTGTCCGGTTACGCCGTAAGCCGTGTAACCGGCTTTTTCCATGCCGTCGTTATTAACAGCGCTTCCCTTGATGACCGCATAGATATGATCGCCGTCCGCAATCGCATCTTCCATTCGTTTCAAGGCAACCATGCCAGCACCCTGACTGGGAACGCTGCCCTGCGCTTTCGCGTCGAATGCGCGGGTATGTCCATCGGGTGGTTGGAGCAAACCTTCTTCATACAAATAGCCTTCTCTTTCCAAGGCTCTTAGCGCCACTCCGCCGGCAAGAGCCATGTCACAATCATGGGTTAACAAACCCTGACAGGCCAGATGAATGGCGACAAGAGATGTAGAACACGCGGTTTGAAGTCCAATGGAAGGCCCTGTCAATCCCAGTTTAAAAGAGATGCGGGCGCACAGGTTGTCCTTGTCGTTCCCGATGAGGATGGGCAACTCACCAACTGTATTGCGAATACGAGGATTGGCGTTGATGTTTTTCTCCAAATAATGGTTGTTTCCCGCGCCGCCGTAGACTCCAATTCGTTTGTTATTTTTTTCGGGCGCATAACCCGCAGATTCTAGCGCTTCATAGGCGCACTCGAGGAAAAGCCTGTGTTGAGGATCCGTAATTTGCGCTTCTCGTGGAGTGAAATCGAAGAACCCGGCGTCAAACCCCTTGATATCCTGAAGGACGCCCTTGGCTCTAACATAGTCGGTGTCTGCTAAAAGCTCTGGATCAACGCCTTCAGCCTTCAGTTCTTCGACTGAGAAAAAGGTAATCGATTCAACGCCATCACGCAAATTTTTCCATAATTGAGTTGGAGAATCCGCGCCTGGCGTCCTGCAAGACATGCCCACAACGGCTATTTTGAGACCCGCATCCCGTCGCAGCTCCTCTTGCCTTCGCTCGATTTCTTCCAGATAATTGTCCTTCTCTGTGAAGAAATCCTTTTCCTCTTCCTGATTTTCGATAAAAAGATCCAGAGATCTTATCGTTGGAAATTTGAGCAGGTCGATAGGCCTCAACCCGCCCTTGAGGAGTGAGGGAAGACGGTCATAGACCTGAACCATTTTTAGAGAGGACCCACCGATATCGAAGAAATTGTCATGGAGATCAACCTGGTCTATTTGCAGAACCTCACGCCAGACTTGGGCAATAATTCTCTCTACTTCGCTATAAGCTCGGGGAAATTGAACCTTGGGCGTTTTCCCAAGGTTTTGAGGTTTGGGAAGGGCTCGTCTATCAAGCTTCCCATCAGTTGTCAGGGGAAAACCGCTGACCGGCACAAAAGAAACCGGCGCCATATAGTCCGGCAACATCTTGGCAAGTTCGGCATGCAGCGTATCGGTTTCCGGTATGTCATCGCTGCTGGAGGTAAAATAGGCCACCAGGTATTTTTTGCCAGATTCATCTTTTTGTTCAAGAACCCGAGCTTCCTGAATATCTGAACGTTTGGCCAGAAGTGACTCAATTTCACCCAGCTCCACCCGAAGTCCGCGAACCTTTACCTGCTGATCTTTTCTTCCCAAATACTCAATCACGCCATTTTCAAAATATCGGGCTAAATCGCCGGTTTTGTAGAGACGAGAGCCTTCTGAATCAGAAAATGGATTGGGAAGAAAATCGGTCGTATTGTTCTGATCAATATAACCGTCGGCAAGGCCCATACCGCCAATATAAATCTCTCCAACCACGCCTATTGGAACAGGTTGCATGAGGGAGTTTAGTATGTAGACTTGAGTATTGGAAATGGGTTTTCCGATGGGGATGGTATACTGAGAGGAATCCGGGTCACATTTCCAAAAAGTAGTCACCACCGCCGCTTCAGTTGGACCGTAGCAGTTGATTAGGGAGGCATGGGGAATGCATTTGAAAAAGCGATCTCGCAACTTGGAGGTGAGAACTTCTCCACCACAAATTACGGTTTTCAAGGTGACGCATTTCTCTACAGTTGCCGCATCCAGAAAGTTTTCGAGCATTTGAGGCACGAATTGAGAAACTACTACATTGTGATTTGCAATAAGATCAACCAGATACTCCGGGTCATGACCATTGCCTTGCCTTGCGATTACCAGGGGAGCCCCTGAAGCCAATGTCCAAAATATCTCACAAACAGACGCGTCGAAACTAAAGGGCATTTTAAATAAGACTGGGGTTACATGACCCAGTGGAAAAGCTTCATTCATCCAATGAATTCGGCTGCAGATGGCTCGATGGGAGTTCTGGACGCCCTTTGGCATGCCAGTGGAGCCTGAAGTGAACATGACATATGCCGGGTTTTCAGGACTATTGACATGTTCCGGGTTGGCTCCTTCAAAATTAGAGAACTGGCTCTCATCGTCAATATGAATCACCTTGCAATTGTGCTGTGGAAGGGTTTCGGAAAAGCCTGTTCTGGTAATTAGGGTGGAAATTCGAGCATTTTTAGAGATGAAGGTCAACCGTTCTTGCGGATAGGAGGGATCTAGAGGTACATAGGCTCCCCCGGCTTTGAGAATTCCCAGGAGGCCTACCACCAGTTCAAATGATCGCTCGAGATAAATGCCAACCAAATCTCCAGGACAAACGTTTTCTGAACGCAATTTATTGGCAAGCCTGTTGGCCCGGATGTTCAATTCACCGTAGCTGAGATCATCATCCTCGAAAATAAGCGCTGTCGCTTCAGGGTCTTGTGCTGCCTGAAATTCAAAAAATTCGTGAAGCAAATGGGGACCGGCAGTGTCGCGTTCGGTCTTGTTCCATTCAACAAGGACCTGGTTCATTTCGCTTTCTGGCAGGAAGGGAAGCGCAGAAACATGCTTCTCAGAATCAGCAGCCTTGACGCCCGTCAATATGTTCTTGAGGTAACCAGACATCCTGACCATTCGGTCTTCGGAAAATAGGGACCGGTTGTATTGCATTCTGAAATCAATACCACCTCCCACAGGTTTGGCGTGGAGAGTCAGGTCGAAAGGACTGTAGTCCATACGAAAGTTTCCTGATGAGGAGACATGGCCGTCTACTGTGGGCCAACTGACCTCTTCCTCCACGTTAAAGCAAATTTGACATAATGGATTGCGACTTAAATCTTTTTCACCCCTAAAATCCTCTACCAGACGAGCAAAGGGAATGCCGTCGTGCTTTTTCACTGCAGCCACATCAGTTGCAAGACTGGAAACGACACCTTTAAAGTCCATATCTTTAGTAAGATTGACTCTGATGCACAAAGTATTTTCGAAGGGGCCTGGGGTCTGGTTAAAGGGGTCTTTGCGGTTGGGCGTTAGAATGCCCATGGGAATGCTTTCTTGATCCGAGTATTTATGAAGATGCACAGCAAAAGCCGCCATGAGAACATTTGAAAGGTCTGTCTCCATCTCCTCAGCAATTTCCCTAAGCGGCGCAGCCTCGCTTTCAGATAAATGGAATGAAACATTACGAGTTTCCATTTTTAGAACCAAGGGCCGGGGATGATCTGAAGCCAGCTCGAACACATTGTTCTTGCCTTCTAATCGTTCCTTCCAAAAACGCCACTGCTGTTTATAGGCCTCACTCTTAAGCCAATCCTTCTGGTGATCAGCATAAGCCGAGTATTGACTGACCTCGCCTGCCCCAAGCGTTTCACCCTTCAATAATCTTGCATAATATTCAAGGGTGACCTTAATCAGAATCTGGGCGGATAGGCGATCGCCAATCATAGGATGAAGCGAAGTGCTCAAGAGACACTTCTCATCGCTCACCCTAAATGCGGCAGTGCGATGAAGCGGTCCCTTCTCGAGTGAAAACTGCTGTCGTCCATATTCACAAGCACGCTCAAGAGCCATTGACTCCCGATTATCTTCTGGCAGCATTCGCAGGTTGAATACCTTAAGAGAGCTAATGGTTTCCTCGTTCACATTCAGAGAAGGAACGCCATCGACTAGCGGGTAACTGGCCCGAAGGAGATCCTGCTCTTGAGTGAATTGTCTCAATGCGGCTCCCAGACTTTCAAAATTCACAGGACCGGTAATCCAAACACCTGCGATAAAATTCCCAGCCCCACTCTGTTCGCCAAAATGATGAAGGAGCCATGCATTTTGCTGTTCATGGGAAAGCTGAATTTGAGGACTTTCCCTAGTGGGAGACTCCTGGTCAGGAGCCTCTCCCAAGCTGGTTTGAGCACTTTTCAGAAAACGAATGATGTCTTCTTTTTGAGCCCCCATTTCCTTTTTGAGGTCCGGGGTTATGACGCCTTTTGGAGCTTTGATGCGCAACCGACTTCCATCGAGAGTCAGTTTGATTCCCAAACTACGGAGATGAGATAAAAACTTTACGGTGTTCATAGTTCAAATTCCTCGTCGTCGTCCTCTTCATCAAAAGAGGCGTCCATTTCCTGTGATGCCCACCGTATCGTTTCAATTCTCTCCGCTACGCGAGCTATAGTAGGTTCATTGATGGGTGTTCCTGGTGGAATTTCCACTCCGAACATCTCAGAAATTTTGGCCGCGAGAGCTGTAGCCAACTCAGTATGTCCGCCCAATTCAAGGAAGTTATCCTGAATACCAACCTTGTCGTAATTTAGTGCGTTTGCCCAGATTTCACACAAAGCTGATTCCGTATCATTGGTTGGCGGCGCGTAGGGCGTTCGCAAATTTGGACGCGGGTTTTCTGCTGGCGCAGTATGTTTTGGCGCGACTTTTTCCAGTTTGGCTTCCTCAACCTTCTTGGGTTCTACAGGAACAACAGTTGACTCGGTCGGTTTGGGCGTGTCATGAATAACGCCGCGAAGTTCGTCGATGTGAGCGCTTAATTGTTCAACTGTTGGTTTTTCAGCCAAAACGCCTGGAGGCAGTTTAATTTTGAAGGTGCGACGCAGGCGGGAAGCGAGCATTGTAGCGAGAAGCGAATCCCCTCCCAGCTCATGGAAATCATCCTGAATGCCTATATCAGCAACGCCAAGTGATTCCTGCCATAAATCGACCACAATTCTTTGAGTTTCATTTTGAACCGCTGCTGGAGAGGAACCCAACACGGGTCGATCTTGCACTGCTTCGCCATGGCTACTCTCATCTGAACCCTCATCGCTTTCGGCAATACTGGCTTCCAAGAACATTTTGATTTCATGGACCATAATCTGAAAGTCGAGAGGAGAGATGAGGACCTGGGAGAAATCGCTTTCGTAAAGAATCCGACGGAAAGCCTCTACGCCCTCCTCGGGACCCATCATATTGTCTAGCTGTTCTTGAGTCATGCCCTTATCCACAGCCATGCCCACTTCTTTCCATCCATCCCAGCTCATAGCCACGACATGGGTATGAGAACCCACATCATGATGATGTGCAAACCAGAGGAAACCAAAGGAATTGAATAAGAGGATAGTTTGTAGTGAGAGCAATTTTTGTTGATTAGTCAAAACAGTTACCGTTAGAGAACTTTTTAGAGATTTAGAGAG
>JBNKOV010000046.1:0-14467 GCA_050294955.1 Holophagae bacterium | reverse complement strand
TGAAGACCCAATGATTTTAATCAAAACCTTTTTGGGACGAGAACCTAAAATGGATGCATTTCTTGCTAACTTGGGAATTGTTGAGAATAAAATATGAAAGCATTAACCTTTCACGGCCCCAAACAAATTGTCTACGAATCAGTTCCTGATCCGGCCATTCTGGATCCGACTGATGTCATCATCAAAGTACGCCAAACCGCGATCTGCGGTTCAGACCTTCACGTCTATCACGGCAGGGAAATGGGCTTGGATTGTGGAAGTGTAATGGGTCATGAGTTCTCAGGGGAAGTTGTAGCAACCGGTTCCAAGGTACGTTGTTTTAAAAGCGGCGATAGGGTCGTTAGCCCATTTACAACAAATTGTGGTTTATGCCATACCTGCTCTATAGGGTTGACCTGTAGATGTGAATACGGGGACCTATATGGTTGGGTGGAACAAGGCAAAGGTCTACAAGGAGCCCAGGCCGAATATGTTCGTGCGCCTTATGCAGATGCAACCCTGGTAAAACTGGCTCCAGAACTTGATTTTGAACTGGGATTATTTTTGGGTGACATCATGGCTACGGGATTTTATATAGCAGATATGGCCCATGTTAACCCAAAGGGTGTTTACGCTGTAATTGGTTGCGGTCCTGTTGGTTTGATGGCAATTGTAGGGGCGCGTGAAATGGGAGCTGAAATGATCTTCGCAATCGACAGCGTGCCAGAACGCCTTGAACTAGCAAAAAGCTTTGGTGCAATAACAATAAACTACAATGAGACAAATGCTTGCGAGTCCATTTTATCATTAATTAAAGGGCAAGGAGCAGACGCGGTGATGGAAGCAGTCGGGACTCCAAGTGCTGGCCGGTTAGCCTATGATTTGGTCCGGCCAGGAGGAATAATATCGGTCGCAGGAGTCCATACGGAACCCCATTTCTCTTTTTCACCGACCGAAGCCTACAACAAAAACCTTACCTATAAAGTTGGGAGATGTCCTGCACGAAAATATATGGACAAACTTTTACCCGTTGTACAATCGGACTCTTATAATCTAAAGTCCATTATTTCACATAGAATGCCGCTTGAGGATGGAGTCAATGGCTATGACATCTTCGCCCGAAAAGCTGACGGATGTACAAAGGTGATGCTGACTCCATAAATCCGCATATACCTAATTTTCGGGATGCGCCAGCTTAAAGCGAGATGAGTGCTGATTTTTGGAAACAAACAAAATGTATTGGTCACCCTCGTTTAGATCTTGAGAACGGAAAGGTATTTGCAGTGGAATATCGTCCAATAAAATCTTTTCAGAAATAACCAAAAGTTCATCCCCATCGCCCAAATGCCTTGGTTTGCCCTTCGACTTTTTAACTAGAATCATTGAAGGGGCTTCAAAAGCCGGCCCCTTACTCCACAAATACAAATGAGAGGATTTAAACCGCCCCCATAAATCGCGGTGGTTCACAACCTCGTAATTAATGGTTGGGGCATCCTTGTAATTGCATTCACATCGAACACCCTCAGAGAAATCCTCCATGCCTTTCTGGCTTTGGACGGTGAAAATAGTAAAATAGTGGCATTGGTTCCTTGGTGTTTCCAACAAGAAGCCACTAGCATTCATATATTCCTCTTTTGTTAAATGGCGAAGAATCACACCGACATCATTGGGTTCTTTAGGGAAATCATCGTATGATAATACCACTATAACCTTTTGTGAATTGGCTGGCCAAGTCCAGGTTAGACAAATTCGGTTTACACTTGCTTCGACTCTTATATCACTAACCATTTCAGACAATCGCTCAGTCTTTTTTGAGGCCGAACTTTTCGAATATTTTTGGGGAAGATCGGAAGAAACAATTTCCAAGCTTTCCCCAAAACCGTTATTAGGCCTTGGCCCCAAAAATGGTGCTTTTACAAGAGAACCTCTCCCCTGCTCTTCTAAAATCTCTAAAAAATCTTGACCTTCAACCTCTTTATGTTCATCCGATTCGAGGAATAGGGAATGAGTTTTTCCTGAATTATCACCCATGTTGTGTCTTCTCCATACCCAAAGCATCCGCCCATAAATCATACGCTTTTTCCAGCAAATGGTATGGCTAAAATCCGAGATGACAATTTAATACTAGCAAGCGCTCCTGTTCCGAAGCCTTCAATTGAGCCAATTTATTCTGGAGTTTCTATCAAAAATCATGCTAAAACAAGAAGGATCGGACAGTCCTGTAATGATGGGCAATAATTTCTAATAAAAAGTGATACGTGTAATCAAATCGAAAAAGGCGGACAAAGGATGCTAAAGGAAGACTTAAAAGACCAAGGATATGACAAGGAAGAGGAGTACTTCAAAGAGCTCGAACGCAAGCAGCTGTCCGAGTACAAAAAAAAGATAGCGGAACAGAGTAGCAGTAGGGAAAAAAAGTCTGAGCAATGATCAAGAATGCGCTAGAATAAAAGGGCTCTGTATTTGTCGGATACTAGGCCAATGTGTATCCCATTTTCCGGAAGGAATGAAGACATGGAACCAAGAAACCTTGTTCAATCTCTTAATGATATGAACTTTAGATACAAAAACAATCGAAGAATCTGGTCGCCGCCAACCGATCTCTATGAAACTGATGAAGCTATGATTGTTAACCTTGAAGCGGCTGGTATGACTGAAGACGATTTTTCCATTACCTTTGTTCATGGGACTCTTTTTATAAAAGGAATACGTGCAGAGCCTTGTGAAAAAATGATTTATCGGCAAATGGAAATTGCCTATGGCGAATTTGCCTCAGAAGTACGAATAGAAAAGCCTGTTGAACGTTCATCAATTGATGCAACTTATCAAAATGGATTTTTGCGAGTCATCTTACCCAAAACCAAAGGCTTAAAGAAATAATGAAAAAGAGGCTCCTGCGTCTCACGACCTGAAATTGGAGGTCCTAACTGATGGTTTCTATTAATTTTGATGATGAGGAAGGGATTTTTGATGGAGAGGTTGAGTCAAAATCCAACAAAATTGACCAACCTATTCCAGAAGTGCTCTCTATATTGCCCTTGCGAAATGTTGTTGTGTACCCCTACATGGTTGTGCCCATCACAGTGGGGCAACCTCGTTCTCTCCGTTTGGTGGAAGATGCATCGGGTGGCGGACGAATCATTGGCATCCTTGGTATGAAAAACCCTAAAGAGGATGAACCGGGTCCTGAGACTCTATACCAAGTGGGTGCTGTCGCTAAAATTTTGCGATTAATGAAGGCCCCGGATGGCAATATTCACATTCTTGTACAGGGTTTGGAGAAAATGGCAATCGACGATTGGGTTTCTGAGCAGCCCTACTTGAGAGCGAAAGTTCGTATTTTAGCGGACATTAGCCCTTTCGAAACCGATCTTGAAGCGCAGGCGTTGCGGGTTAACCTGGTATCCCAATTCAAGCGCATGGTTTCTCTCATGTCCTATATGCCCGATGATCTCGCTAAATCAGTTTCTCAAACCAAGAATCTCCGCCAACTGGCCTACCTTATCAGCTCAAGTATTCGAATGGACTTACCTGTTGCCCAGGAAATATTAGAAATGGAGGATGTTACTTCAAAACTTAAAAAATTGACAGAAATCATCAACCATGAGTTGGAAGTCCTCGAATTGGGCAAAAAAATCCAAAGTGAAGCAAAGACCGAAATGGACAAAGCTCAACGTGAATATTTTTTAAGACAACAATTAAAAGCTATTCAAAAAGAGTTGGGTGAAGAAGGCGAAGGACAGATAAAAGTTGAGGAGTTCCGCGCTAAAATCAACGATTCTGGGATGCCTGAGGAAGCCAGAACCGAAGCCATGCGAGAACTTTCGCGCATGGAAAAACTGCCAGAAGCTTCCGCTGAGTATGGCGTGATCATGACATATCTGGATTGGATTACGTCTTTGCCCTGGGCCGAAACAACGAAAGACGTATTGGATATTGATAACGCCAGAACTGTTTTAGATGAAGATCATTATGGCCTGGTTAAAATAAAAGAGCGCATTCTTGAATACCTTGCAGTTCGAAAACTGAGAAACGAACGCAAGGAGGAGATACAAGAGGAACTTAGTGAGCAGGATCATCTACGTCGCCAACGGGAAGGAGTCATTCTTTGTTTTGTAGGTCCTCCGGGTTTGGGAAAAACTTCATTGGGTCAATCCATTGCAAGAGCAGTGGGGAGAAAGTTTTTCCGAATCAGTTTGGGTGGCATTCGAGATGAAGCTGAAATCCGTGGACATCGCCGTACCTACATCGGAGCCATGCCCGGACGCTTCATTCAAGCCTTGCGTCGAGTAAAAACCAAAAATCCTGTTATCATGCTGGATGAAGTCGATAAAGTAGGCAACGATTGGCGCGGCGATCCATCTTCCGCGTTGCTGGAAGTCCTTGACCCCGAACAAAACCGTGAATTTAGAGACCATTATCTTGATGTTCCCTTCGATCTCAGCCAAGTAATGTTCATAGCAACTGCCAATATGCTTGACACCATACCAGGTCCCCTAAAAGACCGGTTGGAAATTCTCAGCCTATCTGGATACACAGATGAAGAAAAAAAGAATATTGCCCAACAATATCTCCTACCCAGGCAAATACGAGAAAATGGTCTGCGCCCCGAAGAATTATCCATAACAGATGGAGCAATTTTCAAAGTCATGCGTGAATACACTCGTGAAGCAGGTGTTCGAGGCCTTGAGCGGAAAGTCGGCGCCATCTGCAGGAAAGCTGCTATACTTGTCGCAAAAGAAGTGGAAAAGGCTATCGTTGTTGATGAGGATAAGGTTGTAAAGCTGCTGGGTAAACCTGATTTCGCCTATGATGTGGCTGAACGTCTCGAAATTCCTGGTGTAGCTACAGGCCTGGCGGTAACAGCGGTTGGTGGAGATATATTGTTTGTTGAAGTTACAAAAATGGCAGGGAAAAAGGGTCTTACGGTCACAGGTCAACTCGGTGATATAATGAAGGAGTCCGTAGAGGCCGCAGTGAGTTATGTACGGTCCCAAGCACTTGCACTGGGCGTGGCCGAGGACTTCTATTCCAAAACAGATCTTCATGTCCACATTCCAGCAGGCGCGACTCCAAAAGATGGACCATCAGCTGGCGTTACCCTTGTAACAGCCTTGACTTCTCTACTTACTGGAAGGCCAGTTCGAAAAGACGTCGGCATGACTGGGGAAATCACACTTCGCGGAAAAGTCTTGCCGGTTGGAGGAATCAAAGATAAAGTCCTTGCCGCCCATCGGGCGGGCCTCAAAACTGTAATTCTACCAGGCCGTAATGAAAAAGATCTGGACGATTTACCCGAATCAGCCAAAGCCGAAATGACATTTATCTTGGCTGATCGAGTAGACACGGTAATTAAACATGCTTTGCATCCTTCATCTGAAAAGGGTGGAAGTAGCGATAATAGTAGACTTTAAGTCTGGGCCATCATTTCCACTAAGATCGGGTTACGGCGTGGTTGAAAAACAAGGGCAAAGGCAACTCATTAATGGATCTCAACTGAAATCACGCCCCCGCCCTCATTTTACGCATGGTTAAGCACCAAAGTACCCCGATCTGTGGCGGACCTTAACTCCTTTGCGCTTTACCTTGATTTTTATCTTCCGAAATTTTCCAGACTTGGATCCTGGCGGGCTATTATAACCAAGTACATAATAAAAACGGCTTTGCTCAAGTGATTTATTCATAACACCCTTAAGTCTGGCAGACTGATAGAAAGTGCCCCCGCTTTCAGAAGCAAGGGAGCGTAAACCCATTTGAATATCGCTTGTGTACATCTGGTAAGCCCTTCTAATAGAGGATGTAGCCCTCGAGTTTCGAGCGCTAACCGTTCTTCTGCCCGATAAATCAGCGTTAAAAATATCAAAGGTGTTGAAGACTACCCTATTCTTGATACACGCATGAATTATCCGCCTGAAATCATTGTCAGGATTCAACTTACCAATACCAGCATCGATAAAAGCAGTTTTGTCGCCATATTTATATGCATTGGCTAAATCCACAGCTGAGGTCATGTAATCCAATCCAAACCCTGGAGAAACAAACATCATAGTTTTCAGTCCATCCGATTCCTCAAAAGCATATGTCAGGATTTCCAACTGTCCAATTATCTGATTTGTTCGGTCCTGATTAACCTCCATAAAATGAGCAAGCGTTTCGTTCACGCACCTGACATGGTTTGGTGGAGGGTTAAATTCAATACAATCAATGAAAGCCTTTTCCAGATCCATGAAGCCAAAATCATCGGTAAGCTGTGAACGGCCTTGGGATTTGAATTGAGCAGGCCCACTGTCGCTTAATAAGAGCCCTGAACTGCCAGAACTGCGACGTTTTCTGTCTAGCGCTGATCGGTGACGATCCTGCAACTCGTCAAAAGCGCTACTCACCGCATCCAAAGAGGTGGTGAAGCCTTTGGTAATAGAACCTCTGTCCATGCTGTAGACATTTATTTTATAGGTCTGGCTAGTATCCATACTTGAGATGAATTGCCGCAGATTGTCGAAGACCTTATTTGCGTCAAATAAATTCATACGATGTAGGTCTATAGCTATTACAATTTGCTGATGAATATTATTGAGCGCCTGGGATTTCAATTCTTCAGGCAAATCACTCACATCAGGCGCCCTACTGCTGCCATAGTCCAAGGTTTCGAAAAAACTGATATCGACCTCTTTCTTGTCTTCTTTGACTAAAAAATCGGACGCTTTCAGGTCAGTAACAGGGAGGCCATCTTTTCCTACGACAGCGACATCCAACAATACGAACTCAACCTTGTATTTCTCTTGTACATAGAACTCAGACCCGGGACTCTGGAGCAAAAGTAGAGACAAAACAAAACCAAAATTTAGCACAACATCCTCCCTTTCTAAATACCCTTCCAATGCATTATACAGCAAGATGCGAGCCAAAGTTGCGACTCCTTTTTTCATTGCCTAGTTTGAAGAGGTCGGAGAAAATGTCAAAGGGATTCATTGGAAAATGGAGCCGAATACTGCATCGGAATCAGAGCTGGATATGGTATGCTTGGTAGGAAATGTGAGCATGGGAGGTCCTTTAATAATGGAGGAGCGCGAACTATTAAATTCCATCATTGCTACGAGCAAAGCCAGACCTGTCCTGGTCGATTTCTGGGCTCCCTGGTGCGAACCCTGCAAAACTCTAACTCCAACACTTGACCGGCTGGCAGCAAAAGCAAAAGGTGAATGGGAACTTGTAAAGGTAAATGTCGATGAGGCGCAAATCTTAGCTGCCCAATTTGGAATTCAGAGCATCCCCTCCGTAAAACTAATTCATGAGGGGCGCCTGATTGGAGAATTTACCGGAACTAAAACTGAGGGAGAGGTTGTTAAATGGCTGGAAGAAAACCTACCCAAGCCAGAAACCTCTGAAATGGATTCAATTCATAAACTGATGGAGGCCGGTGATTATGAAAAAGCCCGCGTACTACTGGGTCATAAAATACTGCAGGATTCCGAGGATGAAGAATCAAAGATTTTGATGGCAAAATGTCTTCTGTTTGATAATCCCAATGAAGCGCTTGAACTTTTAGACATGTTTACTGAAAGCTCTAATTTCTATGATAAAGCATTAAATCTAAGGACCCTGGCTGGATTTATTACAATGGATGTTGAGTTACTTCCCAACGATCCGGTCAAGAAGTACTTCGCAAAGGCATTAAAAGAACTTAAACAGGGCAATTTTGAGCTGACTCTTGATTCATTTTTTGAAGTGCTCATTCGGAGCAGAGAGTACATGGATGACGGAGCGCGAAGGGGTTTCATTGCTATCTTCGATTTCTTAGGAAGATCCAACAAAATCACAAAAAACTACATCCGTCGCTTTGAAATGGCTGTATTCTCTTAACCCAAAAAGGCAAAAGTTGTCCCTAGACATTTTGCAAACGGCAATAAGCTTCTCAGCAGATACATGAAAATGCTAGAATCATTAGACCTTTTGACCTTTGGGTTCGTGACATCTCCGGAACTAAACTGGAAATTCGCTAACCATTTGTTTGTTCAGGGTGGCTTTTTGGCAACACAATCTTTTTGATTTAGGAGGACTTCTTGGATAGGTTATTATTGATTTCATTTAGCATATTCTTACTTTGGCCAAAGCTCGTTGCGCAGGAGAAAACACAGGCGTATACAGGCGCATACCTAATTCCAATTTCCGGTCCAGAAGTAAAAAGCGGATTATTGGTGATTGAAAATGGAAAAATCATCTATGCGGGGGAAATGGACCAGGATAAAATTCCTTCAAATGCCGATGTCCATAACATGGTTGACAAGGTGATCATGCCAGGATTGGTTGATACTCATAGCCATATTGGAGGTCCAGAAGGCGCGGATCGTAGCTCTCCAATCCAACCTGACACCAGAGTTATGGACTCCATAAATGTTCGCTCTGCGGCATTTCAAAAAGCCCAAGCGGGCGGAATTACGACAGCAAATATTATGCCCGGCTCTGGCCATCTAATGAGCGGTCAGACGCTCTACCTGAAATTACGCGACGGTCGAACTATTGAGGACCTTTTTATATATGAAAAGGACGGCTCAATTTCTGGAGGAATGAAGATGGCCAATGGCACAAATCCTCGCCGAAAACCCCCATTTCCTGGAACTCGTGCAAAGTCTGCTGCGCTGATTAGGGAACAGTTTGTAAAGGCACAAGAATACATGTTCCAAATGGCAAAGAATTCAAACGACGCGGAGGAAAGTCCTTCACGGGATCTGAAAATGGAAGCGCTTGTGCAACTACTGGAACGAAAAAAAGTCATCCACCATCATACTCACCGTCACGATGATATTTTGACTGTCATTCGCATTGCAAAAGAATTTAACTTGGATGTTGTACTTCATCATGTGTCCGAGGCCTGGAAGGTTGCCGATGAAATTGCCAGCGCAGGAATGCCTTGCTCCATCATCGTACTGGACAGTCCAGGCGGAAAATTAGAGGCCAAAGATCTCAGTTCGGAAAACGGGGCAGCTCTGGAAAAGGCCGGTGTATTGATGGCCTTTCACACTGACGACCCAATTACGGACTCTCGTCTTTTTCTCCGATCTGCTGCAATGGCAGTACGCTACGGAATGTCCAGGGAAAAAGCCCTCAAAGGACTAACTCTTGCTGCAGCAAAGATGATTCGACTTGACGACCGAATTGGTTCATTGGAAAAGGGAAAAGATGCGGATTTTATTATTCTTTCTGGCGACCCACTGAGTGTCTATACTCATGTGCTTGAAACCTATGTAGATGGTATCCAGGTTTTCAATCGCCAGGACTCAAAGGACAAACTCTACTCAGTAGGTGGTTATGGGGCTAGCCATGATCAGGGCCGGTTACATGTCCACGATCTTGATAAAGAGGAGAAGGTCCAATGAGAATTTTTCATTTTTTATATTTAACTTTAATAGGAACCGTTCCCCTTCTCAGTCAGGTGGCGGTTAAGGCTAAAACTGTGTACACTTTGGCAGGACCATCCATTCAAGATGGGGTTGTTCTCATGAAGGATGGTCAAATTGAAAAAGTTGGAATGGCCTCCGAACTCACCATTCCTTCAAACTACAAAATATGCGAAGCCAAAGTTGTAACGCCGGGACTTATTGACGCCCACTCTGTCGTCGGCCTGGCGGGTTATTTAAATCAGGAGCAGGATCAGGATCAACTAGAATCATCCTCTCCCATTCAACCGGATTTGAGAGCCATCGATGCTTATAATGCTCGCGAACATCTTGTAACCTGGCTGAAAGAGCATGGGGTTACAACGATTCATACAGGACACGGACCAGGAGCCTTAATCTCGGGACAAACCCTTATTGCCAAGACGTATGGCGACACATTAGATGAAGCAGTCATTAAGCCAGTAGCCATGCTGGCAATGACCCTTGGGGATAGTGCCCGCAATGAAAAGTCGCCAGGCACACGTGCAAAAATGATGGCCATGCTTCGGGAACAATTTCTCAAAGCGAATGAGTATATGGAAAAATTAAATCTGCCGAAGAATGGTAAAAGTGCCAAAAGAGATTTAAAACTAGAGATCCTTGTTAAAGCATTAAAAGGGGAGATCCCCATAATGGTTACCGCAGATCATTCCGTGGATATTGCCAACGCCTTAAGGTTGGCGCAGGAGTTCAAACTCAAACTCATTCTTGATAGTGGAGCAGAGTCTTATTTTTTCACAGAACAGCTAAAAATGGCTAGCGTATCGGTCTTTATCCATCCAACAATGACAAGAAACTACGGAGGCTTGAAAAACGCAAGCATGGAAACTGCCGCAATTCTGACCAAGGCAGACATTCCCATAGCAATCCAAAGTGGGTACGAGGGGTATGTTCCGAAGTCTCGTGTGGTTTTATTTGAGGCAGCTATTGCAGCGGCTAACGGGTTGAGTTTCGATGAGGCTCTTGCTGCCATTACCATAGAGCCAGCAAAGATCCTGGGAATCGACCATCGTGTGGGTTCTATTGAGGAAGGAAAGGATGGTGACCTCGTGCTTTTTAACGGGGATCCTTTCGAGTATCTAACCAGAGTCACTGGCGTCTTCATAAATGGAAAAATGGTCAGTGATACTAAACGATAGCAACTTCTTGAATTATAAAGAGAATTAAGTGGACCGAAATGAGATCGATCCACTTAATATTTATACTAATCCAAACCAAAGGGTTGAACCTTTGGGGAAATTGGCTATGATGAAATAATCGAACTTGTTCGGTATTCAATTTGGAGGGCTGTGTCTGGAATTTGGCGATATTGGACATGGCCCTCTACTTTGTTGAATGATTCGTTTAGCTCCCATTTATGAAGCATTTCCTTAAGTCCATCACTTTGGCTTTCTGCTTCAAGAGGGTTAGTAGGGGGATATTCCTGGATTTGATCGTGGTGAAATTCGAAATAAACCCCAGCTAATTCAACAAAATCCAAAACTGACAAGCTGGCGTAGTCTATTGTTGCATTCATCAATGCAGCTGCAGGTGGGGGGGGATCGGTTTCACAAAGCAAGCAGCTGGGCTGGGCCATAATTGTAATAGATGTGAGCAATATCAAGGCTATAAAGGCTTTCTTCATGGGTTACTCCTGTAGAAGAATTTGTATTTGCTTCCATAAAGCAAAGAAGTTAAGCTTAGAAAAGGGCCATTCGTAACGGCTCTTGGGAAAGAAAATCAAAGAAAAGATGCGTTAATGCCAATTACCGAATATTTCTGGTAATTTTTGCCTCAAGCCACTCTTCGAAGACTCATTGAAAATTTCATGCAATTCATTCAAGGTTTCATGCCAACGCCCCTTCTTTAACCCTTCTTCACGACAATCATCCAACAGCAAGAAGGCATCAGAAAATGATCCTTTCGCGTACAGGTATCGAGCGGTAAGAAGGCGAGTTTGAAAATCCTTGGGAAGTTGTTCACGCAACTCGTCCAACAATAGCCCAGCTTCCTCTAACTTATTCCGTTTAATAGAAAGCATAACCAGATTGCGTAAGGTCCAAAGACGACCCTCCAAATCATTAATAGACATTTTAAGCTCTAGAGATTTCCCGTAATTTTCGTAGGCCAGATTATATTCACCATTTTGTTCATGAACTTCGCCAATATTGTTTTGGGTGTAGGCTATGGCCCTTGTATCGTTCATTTCATGGGCCAGTTCGAGTGATTCAACCAGTCCCTTCATGGCCTTTTCTGTATTGCCTCTTTCGGCGTTTATTTTCCAAAACCTGCTCAAGATCTGAAAGCGAGTTTTTTTAGGCATAGGGTTTGGAGCATTTAACAAACCAGATAGTAGTAAATCTGCCTCCCTTAGATTTCCCAAGGCGATCTGGATGTATGCTAACTGAAGAGTTGCACGAGATTCGTATAAATAAACACCTCCATTTTTGGCGTCTTCACGCAATTGGGAAAATATGTCAAAAGATCTTTTAAAATTGCCAGCTTTGTGATGATAGAACCCCATGAGCGCTCTTACTGACATGAGATGATAAGAATCGCCGTTTGTAACAAAAATGTCGTGGGCCATTTCCAAAAGCTCCCATGTTTCAGGTTGCGATTGAAGCACTGGAGAGAAAAGGCGAACTCTAGCCTTTTGGGTTAAAATCCGGGCATAATAACCTGTTAGCCCGTATTGAAGACTGAGATTCGAAGCCATCTCAAGCGCCTTTCCCGCATTGTGGAAATCATTCACCCCGATAAATCCAGCACTTTTCCAGAGGAGACACTCCAATACGCCGAATTGATTGCCATCTTCTTCATACTGAGATTCTGCCAGATTCAATGTACTTATACTTTCCTTAAAGTTCTGAGATATGATGGACATGGCCCCTTTAATCATTAACTGATCAGACATATAATGCTCCAGACCTTTGAGACGACACACCTCATCCCCTTTTTCAAGATATTGGGCCGCGCTTTCAAGGTCTAGTTTACTGATAAATCGCCATGCAATTTTTCGTAAGCAGGCCAAAAGGAATTCGGGGGATTGATGTACAAGGGGATCCTGCACAAGAATCAACAACATCTCGAGGGAATCATCTAAGCGCCCTTTAAGATATAGACATTCTGCCAAATGCAAACGAGCGAGTAAAAACCCTGGATCATAGTCGGAAATAGCTTTTTCAAACAAAGGCAACGCCGCATTAACCTGCCCATTTATTAAAAGTTGGTTAGCTTCACTATAAAGAACATTTGCTCTATAATTTGCAGAGAATTGCTTGCCCTTTGGTGGTTCATCTAACGAAATACCAAGGGCTTTCAATGAAGCGCTCACAATTGCATCACTTAGATCAAGATAGCTAACGCCCTTTGCTTCAATTGAGTGGCATGAACCATCACGCTCACATAGCCAACCATTCCAGATCAATTGCCCATTGGAATTCTCCTCAACCGAACCGCCAAGAAAAAAACGTGCCCCCAAGGACCTCCCAATTTTCTTAAAAGATTCAGGATCATGGTCTAAATTAGGCCTTTCTTTATACAGTGCCCGAGATTTTGAAAAGTGAATCACGGAAAGGTTGGGAGCAGCATCTAGCGTCCCGCAGGCCATTTCTGCAATCAATAATCCAGAGGCCTCACCACTAAAAGGTAGTATCGCAATCCTGTCATAATTTTTATCCGAAAGGTGGAAGGGTTCTGGTTTTCTGAGGATTACAATTCCAGAAAGTACAGCAAAAAAGGCAATGGCTACATATACCCATATAGGTTTTACAGATGTCTGATACCTTATCTTCTCTAATTCCTTTACCAGGTGATTCGCATCGGGCCTTTTATCAAGGTCCGGAGAAAGACATTGTTGGGACCAAGATGACCATGGCCCTATTTCAGGTAGTAAGCGGTGTATCCATTTCCCCATCAGATAGATGTCTGTGCCTTCAGGAAGTGAAACGATTTCTCCAGCTATCAATTTTATGTGTTCAGGGGATTGCCAACCACTGACGCCGAAATGGTCCCTCCCCATATCCAAAATGGAAATCCGCTTATTTTTAATATTGTAAAATAAATTCCAGGGGTTTAAATCACCGTGGACTATGGAAATTTTATGGCTATCCGCAACCGCTTTAGCTAATTGTATGAGGAGATCTAATCGCTCACCCTTTGAAAATTTCCGGATATAGGGCTGAAGTGACTCCTTCAGAACAACCTTCTCCCCCTCCTCTCCCCTACATATCACCAACCATTCGAACTTCCCATTCAAAGGCATACCGTCATACAACTCTCTTTCAATTAAATGTTTACCCTTCAAAAGTTTCAAAGCAAGGATTCCCACATTCTGATTCGGAGTCAATGGAATAAACAACCCAAACTCCCTGTTTACCATTTCCAAATAGCTGCCTATCGCTCGGGTAACTTCAGTCCCCTTCCATTCTGAATATGTGATCAAATCGCAAATTTCAAATACTGTTTCGGCTCGCTCTAACCGCTCAACTTCCTGTCGAGCTCGTTGAATCTCCCAAACGAATTTTAACGCCACCTTTTTGTTAATTCCAACGGCATTGCAACTGAGGTCGATTGCTTGAAATATTAAGCTCGACATTCCAAAACCGATCAGTTTTTCTATCTGATAATTATGTAAAATAACCACGTTCCAGATCCCGATCTCGCCATTCTTTTTACCTGACAAAATTATTATTGTGCTGTTATAAGGAAACTGCAAGTCTAAATTTTTGAAACCATATGACCTGGCCTTTAATAATCCCACCTTTTATGTCCATTTTTACGACCTAAAGTCAAAAAACAGGGGACCTTGTACCTCATCTCCTCCAAAATCACACGGGTTATGAGTGGCTGAAAAAAAACGACTTGTCTTCACTTCCAAAACCGTACCTAAACAGACAGAACGGTATTTGCCTGCTTCTCATTAATCTCAAAAACTGCATCCTTATCCAACTCTCAGCTCATTTACACCATTCCATAAAGTACTATAGCTTGTACTATTTTCATTACCACAAAAAGTCTAAGATAGGAGCATTTTTAAAGCATTCATACACCGTATAAAAATTGTCCTACACTTA